>CAKZQX010000994.1 GCA_937141995.1 uncultured Chloroflexaceae bacterium
GCGCCGGAAGTTATTCCCAGCCGGCTTCCCCACCTGACGCTGGCCCAGGTATTTGATGCCCTGAGTTATTAGAGACTGTCTGAAAAGATGATTCGCGTCGGTCCCACGGCATGCTGGGTGCTCTGAGACACCGGACAGCGCCCCAGGAGTCCCGGCTTCAGCCGGTGTGTGGCCGGAACCGGCTGAAGCCGGGACTCCCGCTCCGGGGCCGTAGCCCCATGACCAACCCTTTTCAGACAGGCTCTTATAGCGATCACCAGGACGAAATTAACTCTTACATTGAACGCAATCGTATTCCCGATGAGTTGATTGATCCGCTGGTTAAAGCTGAATGAGCCGATTGTTCGCAGTAACTGGAGGTTTCTTCAACTGACCGGAACGACTGTTTTTGTCGATCTACCCGAGTATTACATCAAAGAGGTTGAGCGTATTGTCGGCATCCTGGTGCATATGGTCCGGGACGCCCAGCCGGCTTGATCTGTCTTTCCGCCTATCTCACTTCTCACTTCTCCGTTCATTACCCGCTGATCAAATGACACGCGTTACACGGTCACTGACCCGACAGGGAATGTCGCCTCCGGCAGGGCGGAAAATCTCTTTCTTTTTCACAAAAATGTTGCACAAAGTTCAACATTTTTGTGAAAAAGAATAAAGTACCATGCTGCCGCAGGCGAATCTGCCTTGCATCTGGTCAAACGCTCAGTTTGAACGTCCACCGCGCACGTCCTGTCAATGACGCATCGCGCAACGCCTGTGGTATAATGCGCTCCCAGTGCATACCAGCAGCGTAGTAGACGTAATTCAGATGACCGGATCTTGCTGAGGTCCGACGAGTTGTTATGAGCTATACCCTGGCGCTTGGACCATTTGATGCCAACTGGCGCGGCCCGTTACGGCTGGTGCTGACTATCGAGGGCGATGTTGTCACCGATGTGGCCTACGAAGCGGGCTATAACGAGCGCGGTTGTGCCGAACGTATTCCGCGTCTCAATCTGGAACAGGCGCTGCACCTGGTTTCGCGTATCTGTGGCAGCGACTCACATGCGCACACGCTGGCCTTCTGTCAGGCGTTGGAGGCGCTGCTGGGGCTGACAGTGCCGGAACGGGCCGCTTACCTGCGCTGTGCCGTGGCGGAACTTGAGCGCCTGATCGCGCATTTGTCGGCACTGACGACATTGTTTGACATGCTGGGCCAGGCACGCTATGCTGACCGGCTGCGGAAGTTGAGTGAAGGCGCGCATCAGGCGATGCTGCTGCTGACCGGCACGCGCAGCCTACCCAATATCTGCCTGCCCGGTGGTGTGCGGCAGGATCTGGAAGATGAGCAGCGTAGCGAACTGCTGACGGTGCAGGCCAAACTGAACCGCCGCCTCTTCAGCCTGATTGATCGCGCGATTGATGAACGCGCGCTGCTGGCACGTACGGTCAATGTTGGCGCAATCTCGACAACCGCAGCGGCACAGTTCGGGTTGCGTGGTCCGCTGGGGCGGGGCTCCGGCCTGACTGCCGACCTGCGGCTGGAGCAACCCTACGCTGCGTATGAACAACTCACGGTGCGGTTGGTGGTGCAGGATGGCGGTGATGTCTATGCCCGGCTGGTGGTTTTGCTGCTTGAGGCGCTTGAGAGTGGCAAACTGGTTGAGCAGGCCATCGAGCGACTGCCTACGGGTGACTGGCAGGGCGCGTTGCCCAACACCCTGGTCGCCGGTAGCGCCGAAGCTGCGGTGGAGTCGCCGCATGGACTGTTGCAGTACCGACTGGAGAGCGATGGACGACGAATCACGGGCGCGGTGATCGATCCGCCGCATCAGCTTGATCGCTTACTGGCGCGTACGCTGCTTATCGGTGCGCTGCTCGATAATGTCCCGTTGATTGTCAGTTCGACCGATCCGTGTATCGCCTGTGCTGAATGTTAAGTATCAAACGTCAGGAGTTAATGGTTGACGGTTATGGGTTGACGGTTATGGGACAAGCGCTATCGTTTTATCCCTGACCGCTGTTCCCTGGCCCCTGACCCCTACCATATGTTTTACCTCGCACTTATCCTGTTGCTACTGGTTGCCGGCCTCTGTGTCGGATTGAGCCGGGTCGTCGCTACCCGTATTCTCGGCTTTGTATCGGCGGGAACGCTGCTGCTGGCGGGCGTCTTCCTGCTGCTCGACTGGCTGCGCGATCCGATAGCCGCCCTCGTGCCAATGTCGGTGCAGCGGTTGCTGCTCGATCCGCCACCGCTGCTCTGGATGGCGCTGGATCAGATGGTGATTTACCTGCTGCCTGAACTGAGTCCGGGGGATCTGGTGCTGGCGCTTACATTGCTGTTTGGGAGTACGCTGGCGCTCCTGGCATTGGCACTCACGCTTGCGCCAACCGTGCGCGGCTTTGGGACGCTGTTTGCCTGGTCGCTGCTCGCGCCGGCTGCCGCGATTATCGGATTGAGCGGCAACCTGCTCCTGATGCCGTTTGCCTGGTCCATGGCAGTGCTGCTGGGCTATGGCGCGGTTCGGGCCAGCGGCGCGCTCAACCGGAGCGAAACGCTGCCGCAGGGTTTGGCTATGGGGTTACTGGCGAGTGTATTGCTGCTGGGTGGATTGCTGGCAATTGAGCCGACTCTGCGCCTGGGTGAGACGCCCGGTGATCTCGCCATCGCCCTGGTTATTATCGCCAGTGTTATGCTGGCAGGCGGTGCGCCGTTTCACAACACATTTGACGAAGCCGTGGCTGCTCCCCCGGCTCTCGGTGCGCTGTTGTACGGTATCGTCTTTCCGGTACTGGCACTCGACACACTGCTGCGGCTGGTCGAGGCGTTACCGGCGGGCCTGCCGACTGTTTGGCGCATCACTCTGATGGTGGTGGGACTCCTGAGTCTGCTGGCCTGTAGCGCGGGCGCGCTGCGTGAACATAGTCTGCGCCGGTTACTGGGCCGGCAGGCCAGTGCGCAGGCCGGTGGTGTGATCCTGGCGGTGGGTGTGGGTGGCCCTCTGGCGGCGCTGGCT
The DNA here is from genome assembly GCA_937141995.1 of uncultured Chloroflexaceae bacterium. Lineage (GTDB taxonomy): Bacteria > Chloroflexota > Chloroflexia > Chloroflexales > Chloroflexaceae > CAKZQX01. The sequence goes on from CAKZQX010000994.1 coordinate 2,994, forward strand.
GCTCCTGTGCTGATTATCAATCTGGTCTTGACCACGCTGGCCGGCAGTCTGGCCGCAACCATCCTCGAACGCCTCACCGGGAGTGACGATTTTACCCAGACGACGGCGGTCATCCGGTTGCGAGTGCCGGGGTTGGTCTGGGGATTGGCGGCTGTATCGGCGGTTGGCCTACCGCCGCTCTGGGGGTTCTGGGGAAAGCGCTGGCTCCTGGACGCGGCGGTTGCGCAAGCACCCTGGGTTGTGCCGCCGCTGCTGGCGGCGAGTCTGCTGGCAGCAGTAACCTACCTGGGACCGCTGGCGAAGTTTCTGGGGGGGGGCACCAGCCGCCGTGCCACTATCAAAGGTGGTGAACAGCAACTTTCAGCAGACACACAGCAGCGTGCCGGACTGCAACCGGGTGATCTGCTGGTACTGTTCCTGGCATTGATGCCCCTGCTACTCCTGGGAATCCGGCCGCATCCGGCCTGGGAGAATTTGCTCCAGGCAGTACCGGGAACACCCGCAACCCTTCCCGTAAGCCCGCCGGCCCTGATCGTGAATGGAGTCGTAGGGCTTCTGGGTCTCCTGGTTTTCGGGTTGCTGCTCTGGCGTGGTTCGGCCCGCCACACCATGCCCGACCCGGATGTGTCGCCGGTGGTGTCGGCCCCCGATGCCCTGGCGCAGAGCCTGACCTTTCTCAGCCGGTTGGGGCGTCCCGATCGGGTGTTCCAGCGCATCTGGCGTGGTCTGGAGTTCCTGAGCGATAGTATTGCGGCCGCCCTGGCACCGTTTGAGCAGCGCTACTATCTGGCCGCAATGTTTCTGGCGGTTATCAGTGTAATTGTATTAATGGCACAATCATGAGTATGCTTTCCAACCTGGCAGTGATTGGCATCGCGTTAAGCGCCGGGGTGGTGCTGTTGATGCGCGACTGGCGGATTTCATGCCCGGCACTGCTGCTAAACTATATTTTCCTGGCGATTTTCCTGGCACAGCAGCGCTTTCTCGACCCCAATGTGAATGCCGAAGTGCTGGGGATCGGGACGATTGTGGTGATCAAAGTGGTCACAGGTCTGGCTGTAACCGCCATTCTAGTGCTGACCGCACTGACTTTCTCGCGTGAGTATGGGCTGGAAGATCTGGACGAGTTTGGGTTGTCGGAGTTGCGCCGGGCGGCGCGTGCGGCCCAGCGGCAGCGCCTCAGCCAGTTGCCGCGCCTGGATGACTATATCGTGCCCTTCTGGGCGATTGTGCTGGCCTTGCTTGCCGGCCTCACCCTGCCGCGGATCTATCCAATATCCGCGGTACGCTCGGTTGACTTTGCCTGGTACTGGTTAGGCCTGACCGGGCTGTTTACCCTGGCAACGGCGGGCGATCTGCTGAAAATCGGCCTGGGATTGCTGCTCTGCACCAGCAGCATCGATCTGCTCTACACGGCCCTGGTCAGTGGGCCGCAGGCCAGTGGCGTCGGCGTGGTTCCGCTGGCGCTGTTGAGCCTGGTGACTATTTTGCTGGCGCTGGTTGTGGCTTATCTGAGCGGCCTGTTGTACGGGCGGCTCAAAACGCTCGAATTGAATGAACTCTACCGGCAGCGAATGATGCAACGTTGAGGTCGGCAGATGCGCCGGCGACAGCGTTTTAGACACACATATGACCTATCTGTTAGTGATACTCTTCCCGGTTTCGATGGCGGCCAGTTGTTTTGTGCTACGTAAATATACGCAGTTTGTGATCATCGCCGCAGTTGCGGTACTGGCGACGCAGGCAGCGCTGATCGCCCAACTCCCGCTGAACCAACCGGCGCGGTTGCTGGGCGTTACGCTGACTCTGGATGCCCTGACGCAGTTGTTTATCCTGGTTTTCCTGGGATTAAGCGCGCTGGCTTTTATTGCCGCATTGCAGATTCCCCATGGCGAAAATTTTGTTGCTGTCGGGTTGCTGATTATGGCGCTGGTCTGCACCATCCTGCTGCTGCAAGATCCATTTATTGTCTCGCTCTTGCTGGTTGGCGCGGGCATGGCTGCAGTGCTGGCAATCGTCGATCTGCCCACGGGCGCGGGGATGCTGGTAGGAACCCGCGTGCTGGCAACAGCGCTGAAATATCTTGTGCTGATGGTTCTCGCCGGGGTGTTGATGTACCTGGCGTTTGTGCTGGCCGATATCTACCGACCGGGGGAGCTACCGGGGCGCATTCCCCTGGCCCGCTTTATCCTGGCACTGCTGGCGGCGGGATTTGCGCTGCGTATGGCGCTTATTCCCTTCCACACCTGGCTGCCCGATATGGTTGAAGATGCCGCGCCACTGGTCTCCGCACTGGTCATCGCGGTAATTAATATTACCAGTCTGCTGGT
>CAKZQX010000995.1 GCA_937141995.1 uncultured Chloroflexaceae bacterium
GGACCAGAGCTTTTTCACAAAAAATTCACTTTGTGAATTTTTTGCTGCCGCAGGCGATTCTGGCTTTCAGGTCCGGCACCAGGATGGAACAGGCCGCACCACGTCAGCCGGATCAGGCTTCCCCGGCAGTATGCCGCGGCCCCGGCAGGCATTCACCGGCTCAAGCCGGGACTCCAAAATGGCCCCACAGAGCCGGGACGGTGCATGCGCCGTCCCGGCTCACTGTCTGGTAATGCTCTGGTAATAGCCGCTCTCCGCTGTTCCTACATCTAGTGTGCTATCCACAGTCTGTCCCCAAAATGTGGATAACCCCCCCGCACGACGACATCTGGTGTGATACGCTCCCAATATCTAGTAGCCTGTCCACAATTTATTAACAAAATGTGGATAAGCTGCAATGCCAACCATATCGGCAGTGTAACACGCTAGATGGATGTGCATCCGGGTGGCTGTATATCTTCTGTCTGTTGCGCTTGTGGCATACTCAAAACTCACAACTCAACCCCAACAACTACCCCCGGCGAGAAACCCCAACAACAGCCCCCGGAATGCGCGCGGCGCTTCAATATGCGGAAAGTGACCGCAGTCGGGGATGGTCACCAGGCGGGCGCCCGGGATCTCTCGCTGCGCGATTGCGCCGTATGTCGGGGCGAAGACGCGGTCGGCAGCACCCCAGATCAGCAGCGTCGGGCAGCGCAGTTCATTCAACCGGGCCCGCAACCCCGTGCGGCGCAGGTCGGTAGCATCGTAGTGGCGGCTGATGGCCCGCAGTGCGCGGCGGCTATCGGGAGCGCCCAGCGCCGCGCTAAAGCGGTTTACCAATTCTGGGGTAACATGCGTTTCCGGGTGGGCAACGGCGGTGTTCAACAGCGCGCGCACACTGAAGGGTTGTGCCGAGAGTCGGAGCAGCGCCGGGCCAAGCAGCGGCCATGCGCCGGCCCGGGTCAGCGGTGACGGCACGATAAAGCCGTCACTGTCCACCAGCACCAGTTGCGTCACCCGGTCGGGATGCAGCAGGCTGGTTGCCAGCGCCAGTTTGCCCCCCAGCGAATGCCCAACCAGGGTGGCCTGATCCAATCCCAGTGTATCAAGTAATCCGGCATAGAGATCGGCATAGAGTTTGAGGGAGTAGGGCGCATCGCCGGGCTTGTCGGAACGCCCAAAGCCGAGCGCATCCACGGCAATCGCTCGATAGCCCTGTCCGGCCAGAAATTGCAACGTTGGCCGCCACTCCTCGGCATCACCGGCAAAGCCATGCAGCAACAGGACCGGCGGCCCCGCGCCGGAATCGAGCGCATGGATCGGATACCCCTGAACACTGACAAAAGTTTCCAATACTACCCTCCTACGTGCTGCCGGTTGCATACACGGCCTGTGCTACAATAGTCGATAGCATAAAGTTCACAGGTTCGTGGCAAAGAATGGCCGAGCGTTCACTAACTGAAATAGTTCAGATTATGGCACGCCAGCGCGGGCGCGGCGGGCAGAGTCCGCTGCTGCTGCTGCGTACGCTGGAGGCCCGGGCCGGTGGGCGGATCAGCCACCTGCCGATTAATCAGCGCCTGGAGCAGGCCTGGGTCGCGCTGAAGGGTGAGCCGTTTCGCCCACACCAATCGCTGGCGCTCTCGTCGCTGCGGCGCGGGGAGCCGTTTGCCCTGGTGGGTGGTGGTCCCGCGGCCCGCCAGACATTATACCTTTTACTGCAAGATACGCTCCGGGATACCAGTCAATCGCGGGCGCTGCTGCTGCTGCCCGATGATGCGACGGCGGCGCTCTGCCTGGCTGAACTGGAGCATCTGAACAGCGCGCTGGGAACCGCCCTGACATTTGCGCATGTTACCAGCGGACCCCTGCCCCGTCAGGCTTCCCTGGCCCGCGTACTATTTGCCACCCCGGAAACGCTGCATAACCGGCTGCTGCGCTACCACGACCGCGCCTGGCAGCGCTGCTGGGCCAACCTGCATCTGATCGGGCTGATTGATGTTGACCGCTACAGCGGTGTGGCCGCCGACCATCTGGGGGGGCTGCTGCTGCGCAGTGCTCGCCTGACCGCGCCCACCGCGCCGCTCTTCCTGGCCGCGACCCTGGCGGAAGCCACAAACGCCGATATGGTGCTGGCGCAGATGACCGGCCATCCCTGGCGCATCATCACGGTTGACGACACGCCGCTGGCACCGCGAACACTGGGCATCTGGCATGCGGATACCAACCGGCTGCGCGATGCCGTGGCGCTGGCGCAGGCTTACCGACGCGAGGACTATACCGTGCATATCACCTGCAGCCCGCTGGAAATCCCCCTGATGTGGCAGTTGCTGGGCCGCAGCGGGCATGGCATCAGCGTGGGCGCGGGAATGCAGCCGGCGCAGGTGCAGATTATGGCGGGCTATCCCGGTTCGCATGCGCTGTTCCGCAAGGCGCTCAACAGCGATGCGCAACTGATTCTGCTGCTGCTGGGCAACTGGCCCGCCGAACGCACGCTGGCCCGTCTGACCCGCGACAGCGCCGGCAGTTCGCCCCTGCTCGACGATTCGCCCACCGACTGGGCCGTCCCCATGTCCAACGCCTATGTCGCCGCGCAGCATTTACTCTGCGCCGCGAGCGAACACCCCCTGACCGCCACCGAGGTGGAGGCATGGCAGGCCGATGACCTGATTGCGCGACTGGAGCGGCAGGAGCAACTGGTCGCGCTCCCCGATACCGAGATTGCCTGGCAACCCCTGCCGGGCGGCGATGATCCCTACGAAGGGTTTAGCCTCGCGGCTGCGGGTGTGCCTACCAGTTTCCTCGTTGATGAGCAGGGACAGCAGTTAGCGCTGTTTGATCCGTCCGCGTTTGACCGCTGGGGTTTCGTTGGCGCAGCGCTCCCACCGGGACGGGGCATCTTCCGCGTTCTGGAGCGGGATGACGAGACGGGTGAGCTGACGCTGAAAGCCGAACCGGGTGAGCGCGTCTCCTTCCCGCTGCGCCGCTGTAGCGTGAACATGCGGGACGAACGCAAGCAGCGCACGGTGCGCAACCGGGGGGTAGGTTGGGGGCGGGTCGTGGTCGAGGAGGAGATCTATGGCTACCGCGAGATGAAGGTGGGCAACCCACCCGCCGAGTGGGTGCTGCCGGCACCCGTGCAGACGCGCTGGGTCGCGCCGGCCGTCTGGATCGATCTGCCCGTGAATCTGCCGGCGGAGGGGCAACTGGTGGGCTGGTCGCTGGCGGCAGCCCTGCCGCTACGGGTGCTGTGTGATCAGATCGACAGCGTCCCGGCCTATGATCCCGCACTGCGCCGGATCTACCTGATTGATGCACAGCCGGGGGGCAACGGTCTGGCGGCCTGGCTGTACGAACATCTGGAGGCGCTGCTGCCGCTGGCCTACGATATCGCCCTGGACTGCCGCAATGATCCGCTGTGGGAACCAGTGGCGCGTGCCGATATGGACTGGATGCTGACGCTGCTCGGTGGCGAGGTGGCCCTGCCGGAACTGCGTTCAGGACGGCGGACGGCCGCGCCCGTCCTCGGTACGGGCGAGTGGAGCCTGGAGATCGACGAGGTGCGGGGTGTGCCGCGCAATGCATGGCCCGACCCACCCGCCGGCCCACCCGACGAGCTACCGGCCTACGACGAAGAACCACCCGCGCCACCGGCCCGTCCGCGCCCAACCACACCTCCCACCGCAGAGCCTCCGGCAGCTTCCACCCCCCGGCGTAACACTGACGCCGAACCGGAGCCACGGGAAGAAAAATCACGCCGCCGTACGACCGACGCCGAAAGCAAGCCGAAAACGCGCGGACGGTCCACAGCGCAGAAGCAAAACCAGGCGGAGAAGCAACCGCGCAAGCCGCGCCAGTCGCGGGCAAAAAAGCCGGCACAATCGCCCGAGGCGGCGTCCCCACCACCCGCGCAACCGGCCGGGCAGCCCGCCTCGCCACCGCCGCCGGAGCAGCAACCGCCCCGCCCGGCTACACCCGCCACCCCGCCACCGGAAACCCCACCGGAGCCCCCACCCGACGCGGCGGCAATGATTGCGCGTATGCGGCGACTGCGCGAACAACGGGAAGCCGCCGCACGCGCCGAACGCCCGGCGACCACACCACAGTCACCGGCGCCGCCCGGGAAGCCGGTGGAGCCACGCTTCCAGGTGGGCGACGAGATCTTCTGCCTGCCCTACGGCTATGGCACCGTGAAAGCAAGCCGCATCGAGGCGGGCAAGGAACTGCTCGACATCGACTTCCCCGACTATGACATGCTCACACTGGACCCGACGGTCAGCCATGTGCGCCGGGTTGAGCCGCCGGCCGGTGATGAGGAGGATGTACTCTGAGCAAGGGGTTAACGGTTAAGGGTTAACGGTTAAGGGGTTAACGGTCAGGGATTGCAACCGGAGGATTATATCCTGAAACTGGCGTAACATTTTGACATCCGGGGGGGCATCGTGTATACTCTACGCGTAAAGACCTCGTAGCTCAATTGGATAGAGCGTCGGCCTCCGGAGCCGAAGGTTGTGGGTTCAAGCCCCGCCGAGGTCGCCAGGATAGATGTGATAGCCCGCAGTAATTGCTGCGGGTTTCTTCATGAAATGTTGCGGGTTTCTTGAGGCGAATAGTTGCGGGTTTCTCGCCCGCATTCTTCGGTTGTGGGTAAAGTCTTTCATACCGCTCCTGTACCACATATTTGCTGCATGTGCCCCCCAAACCGTCGCTTATGCACCATGATTCCATCACGCACAGTGGTTGCGCGCCCGATGACCGGCAGCAGTAAGCCAGGCGCAGGTGTATCAAAGGCGGGCGCAGCATAGCCGTGCTTCTCGGAGGTGCGATCGTCTAACCCCGGCGTATGATGAGCAAAGCCCTGATCACTCGTGCGTATCCAGCCCAGCACTGCATCTTGCACGCCCTTGACCGTCACGGGCTGACCGCCATGCTCGCGCCGGATCTGATCAAGGCCAACGAATGCAAGATTGTCGAGCAGTGCCTGCAGGATTGGCAACTTCTTCAGTGTCGTCGTCTGCTTCGCGTCCGCAACCACCTGCACTCTCATCAACAACCATTCCGCCGCACGGGTAAGGTCATCGCCGCCATCAGCCAGGAGCCACTCCGGCACCTGAAGCACGTCCGGTGCGCCACGCAGCGGCCAGTCCAACGCGCCGGGATGCCAGATCGCCTGGAACATGGCGAG
>CAKZQX010000996.1 GCA_937141995.1 uncultured Chloroflexaceae bacterium
GTATCGTTTGTCCAGCGGTGTGCATAGATTTGCGAAAATGACACGACTGTCGTATTATTTATATGAAATGTCTATTTGTGCATATTCATAATGCGTACCCAGGTTGTGTACCAGGAGCGCCGTATACGGCATAACAGACTTGTATCACTGCGCGTGGTGTATCGACTGGTGGATGACATCGGGTGTTTGTGGTATGCTACAAACGGGCATTTGTCATATCATACTCTTGATGCGCGTGTCTTCCTGCTATATCTGCAAGGAGTATTTCGGGATCACCACGCGGTGAACCTTGCTGAAGGTGCCTAGAAGGAGAACAGTGTGCCGCTGAAATCCCTTCCTCCACTTGCATTTTCGCTCCAGGCTCCTGGAGAAAATATCGCACAGCCCCTCCCAGCCGAAGAACAACTTGCATTACTTTTACGTCAGGCCGATGAAGACACGCATACGCATACTGCCGAAGATCTGCTGCCACATCCGGCTCTCCCGCTGCATGAGGCGTACCTGACATGCAAGCATACGATCCGGCAACACTCAAAAAGCTTTTTCTTTAGCACACAGTTTCTTCCGATTGAGCAGCGCCGTGCGGTGTGGGCACTCTACGCCTTTTGCCGGACAACCGATGATACCGTTGATATGGCGACCGATGATCCCGCGCGCGCGCTGGCCGAGTGGGTACGTCTGGTGCAGTCACCCACGCCACCGCTGCATCACCCGGTGCTGCTGGCCTGGTACGATACACGGCGACACTATCATCTTCCCAACACATTGATCAACGAGCTGCTGGCCGGCGTGGCAATGGATCTGACAATGCATCGCTATGCCACGTTTGCCGATCTCTGGCTCTACTGTTATCGTGTGGCCTCGGTTGTGGGGCTTCTGAGTATGGGTATTATTGGCTCAGCGTCGGGAGCGGAGCCGTATGCCATTAAATTGGGCGTAGCGCTGCAACTGACCAATATTCTGCGCGATGTGGGGGAAGACGCGCGGCGGGGGCGGGTGTATTTGCCACAGGAAGATCTGGAACGCTTTGGGCTGTGTGGCGATGATATCCTGGCCGGTGTGCAGGATACGCGCTTCCAGGCATTAATGCAGGCGCAAATCGCGCGTACCCGGCAACTCTATGCCGAGAGTTGGGCGGGCATTGTGCTTCTACCGCCCGAGTGTCGTATGGCTGTAGGAGCGGCTGCCGGAGTCTACCGGGGTATCCTTGACAAGGTCGTGGCGAACCGCTACGATGTATATAGCAAACGTGCGCATCTTACATTTCGTGAAAAACTTGCGCTGCTTCCGGGTATCTGGCGGAACGTGCGCCGGCTTGAACGGACAGCAATCCGCTCCCGGCATCACGTTGCACCAGTGCAGCGGGATACACCGGCAGTTGATGGTATTCAGCCGGGTGAAGAGTGAATCTGCCTTACCTGCTGCCGGCACTGGTTTCGTGACAGGCACTATAGCGCGATGTGTGAGATCTGCCAATGAGTCGCTCGACTAGTAAGGTACTATATTCTATGTTCCGCCGTTTTGTTGGAGTTACCCTTCTTCTTCTGGCATTCCTACTCGCAGGCTGTGATCTGGGCAGTTCCTCGTCCGGTCAGGTCGTATCACCAACCAGTACACCGCTCCGCGAAGCCGGCGCGCCAACAACTTCTTCTGCACAATCATCAGAAACAACCCGGTCTACAACGACCACGATGCCCACAATTCAGCCGCAGCCAACCCTGGCGGCGGGCCTGAGTGCAGCCATCACTGACCGTGATGCGCTACTGGTTGAGTTATACCGGCGAGCCAGCCCGGCTGTTGTCAGTGTCGAGGTATTGACAATGGACCAGGAAGCGCTGCCGGACGATCATCCGACAATTCCACCAATACCGCGCGGGCCAAATATGCCGTTTGCGCAGGGATCAGGATTTTTGTTTGATAGCCAGGGCCATGTTATTACCAATAATCATGTAGTCGAGGACGCAAACGAACTTCAGGTCGTCTTTGCCGATGGCAGTAGCATTGGTGCGCGGGTCGTGGGCCGTGATCCCGGGAGCGATCTGGCAGTGCTTAAGGTAGATCAACTTCCCGATGGAGCCGCACCACTGTCCATTGGCGATGCGCGCGAGATTGAAGTGGGCGAAACAGCCATTGCGATCGGCAATCCCTTTGGCCTGCAGAACACGCTGACGGTTGGTGTGATCAGTGGCGTCGGGCGTAGCCTGATCGGACCGCAGAGTATGGAGGGAACATTCAGCATTCCCAATGTTATCCAGACCGATGCCGCCATCAATCCAGGCAACTCCGGCGGGCCGCTGCTCAATGTACGCGGCGAGGTTATCGGGGTCAATACGGCTATTCGCAGTGAGAACGGCATTTTTGCGGGTGTCGGCTATGCGGTGCCGTCAAGCGCCATCACCCGGATTGTGCCGGTGCTTATTGCTGAAGGTAGTTACGAACATCCCTACATCGGGATCAGTATGCGTTCAATTGACAGCCTGCTTGCGCGCGAGTTCGATCTGCCGGTCAATCAGGGGGCGCTGGTCGTGGCGGTTCAGGATGGTAGCCCCGCCGATCGCGCGAATCTGCAAGCCGGGACACGCGAGGTGACATACAACGGCTTCCCATTGTTGTTGGGTGGCGATATTATCACGGCAATTAGTGGTGAACCGGTCGTTAACAGCGACGACCTGATCAGCTATCTCGCCCTTGAAACCTCGGTTGGGGATACGATTACGCTGACAACTCTCCGTGATGGGCAGCAGCGGCAGGTTGAAGTGACACTTGCGCCGCGTCCGCGATAAAAGATAGCCATGGAGGGGCGCAGCATGCTGCGCTCCCCGCGCCTCCCTGCATCTCTCCCTCATCTGCGTATGCTGTCGTTGCATCCGTGCTTTACTTTTTCTTAGAGACTGTCTGAAAAGATGATTCGCGTCGGTCACACGGCATGCTGGGTGCCCTACGACACCGGACAGCGCCCCAGGAGTCCCGGCTGAAGCCGGGGTGTGGCCGGAACCGGCTGACGCCGGGACTCCCGCGCCGGGGCCGTCG
>CAKZQX010000997.1 GCA_937141995.1 uncultured Chloroflexaceae bacterium
GAGCCTACTCCGACGGAAGAAGAGATGATGGAGGAGCCTACTCCGACGGAAGAAGCGGAGATGGAACAGGCCGAGGGAGAAGCCGTCGAGTTGCCGCCGGTCGATCCGGCCAATCTGGAGGGCGAGATTGTCGCCGCCGGCAGTTCGACGGTCTTCCCGCTGTCCGAGCGCATGGCCGAGCTCTTCAACAACGAGGGCTTTGGTGGCGAGATTTCGGTCGCCAGTATCGGGTCGGGGGCCGGGTTCGAGCGCTTCTGTGTGAACGCCGAGACCGACATCTCTAACGCCAGTCGCCCGATTAACGAGGAAGAGGTCCAGGCCTGCCAGGAAAATGGCCGCGACCCGGTGGAGTTCCAGGTCGGGATTGACGCGATTGCGGTGACGGTCAGCCAGGACAATGACTTTGTCGAGGATGTGACGCTGGAGGAACTGGCACAGATCTTCACCACCGCCGAGACCTGGGCGGATGTGCGCCCCGACTGGCCGGCGGAGCCGATCCAGCGCTTCAGCCCGGGTACGGACAGCGGGACGTTCGACTTCTTTGTCGAGGAAGTGCTGGAGGAAGAAGAGGAGCCGCTGCTCCAGGCCGGCAACCTGCAACTCAGCGAGGACGACAACATCCTGGCGCAGGGCGTGATCGGCAGCCCCTACGGCATCGGCTACTTTGGCTATGCCTACTACGACGAGAACCAGGACCAGTTGCAGGCTCTCTCGCTCAATGGCATCGAGCCGTCCGCGGAGAGTGCCGAGAGTGGCGAGTACCCGCTGTCGCGGCCGCTGTTTATGTACTCGACAGCACAGATTATGCAAGACAAGCCGCAGGTGGCCGGGTTCCTCAACTATGTGCTGACGAATGTCAACGATGAGATCCGTCCGGTCGGCTACTTCCCGATGAGCGAGGAGAGTATCAACGAGGAGAAGCGCGAGTTCCTCGAAGCGACCGGTGAGATGACCGAGGGAGCTATGGAAGCGGGCGAGGACACAACTGCGGTAACTGGTGGCGAAGCCGTCGAGTTGCCGCCGGTCGATCCGGCCAATCTGGAAGGCGAGATTGTCGCCGCCGGCAGTTCGACGGTCTTCCCGCTGTCCGAGCGCATGGCCGAGCTCTTCAACAACGAGGGCTTTGGTGGCGAGATTTCGGTCGCCAGTATCGGGTCGGGGGCCGGGTTCGAGCGCTTCTGTGTGAACGCCGAGACCGACATCTCTAACGCCAGTCGCCCGATTAACGAGGAAGAGGTCCAGGCCTGCCAGGAAAATGGCCGCGACCCGGTGGAGTTCCAGGTCGGGATTGACGCGATTGCGGTGACGGTCAGCCAGGACAATGACTTTGTCGAGGATGTGACGCTGGAGGAACTGGCACAGATCTTCACCACCGCCGAGACCTGGGCGGATGTGCGCCCCGACTGGCCGGCGGAGCCGATCCAGCGCTTCAGCCCGGGTACGGACAGCGGGACGTTCGACTTCTTTGTCGAGGAAGTGCTGGAGGAAGAAGAGGAGCCGCTGCTCCAGGCCGGCAACCTGCAACTCAGCGAGGACGACAACATCCTGGCGCAGGGCGTGATCGGCAGCCCCTACGGCATCGGCTACTTTGGCTATGCCTACTACGACGAGAACCAGGACCAGTTGCAGGCTCTCTCGCTCAATGGCATCGAGCCGTCCGCGGAGAGTGCCGAGAGTGGCGAGTACCCGCTGTCGCGGCCGCTGTTTATGTACTCGACAGCACAGATTATGCAAGACAAGCCGCAGGTGGCCGGGTTCCTCAACTATGTGCTGACGAATGTCAACGATGAGATCCGTCCGGTCGGCTACTTCCCGATGAGCGAGGAGAGTATCAACGAGGAGAAGCGCGAGTTCCTCGAAGCGACCAGCCAGTGATCGATGAAAGCGGCTGACACGCCACACTGAGTGGAACTGTCAGCGGAATGGTAGGGATAGAGCAAATATGGGGAGAGGTGTGCCTCTCCCCATACCGTGCGAAAAGCGCAGATGTATCCGGGAACAAGATAGAGATAACACGAATATAGTAAGTCATAAGTACGCTTTTCTGATCTTAATTTGTTTGCGTTTGTTTTGCTGGTTGCATACATCATTATGTTATGCAAATGATTTCCAGCTTGATGAATTTTGAAAAACAGTCCAGATATGCAATGACCGCGAGTCCCGGCTTTAGCCGGTGGATGCTTGCCGGGACTGCGGCATATTGATAGAGAAAGCCTGGACCGGCTGAAGCCGAGACTCCAGAGCAGTGATGTCCGGATTAAACATTCTAAAGTTTATCAAGACAGGGATCTAGAAAGAACAAGTAGCCTCAGAACCAAGAAGAGAAGCAATTTCACTATAGAAATACAATAGGCCTTCTTCTCTCTGTATTGTTTGGCTGCTTGTTCTTCGTGGCATGATTTACTTGTAACAGCTTGTGGTATCGTAACAGGTGCCGTTAGTAACAGGACGTACGCGGTGGGCGTTCAAATGTCCCGATTCGCCTCCGGCAGCATGGTACATTATGGTGCCGCAGGCGAAACCGGCGTTCGGGTCTGGCACCAGGCCGGAATTGGCAGCACTGCGTACGTCCTGTTAGTAACATATATCGTAGAACATGGAGGGAATAATGGCAGATCAAATGCGGGTGAGGGCGAAAGGACGCGCTTACCCGGCAAGCGGTCAAGCAACACCAATGGACCTGACAAAACAGCGGCGCTGGGGGGAGAGTGTTATCCAGGGCTTTCTGTTTGTATGTGGAATTATCTCGATCTTTACAACGATCGGTATCGCCGTTGTGCTGATCGAGGAGTCGTTTCTCTTTTTCGGGAATGATGAAGTAACATTTATGGAGTTTTTTACCACGACAACATGGCAGCCGGTCATCGATGAGTTTGGTGTGTTGCCGCTGGTAAATTCGACGTTGATTGTCTCGTCTATTGCCATGCTGGTGGCAATCCCACTGGGCCTGGCTTCGGCGGTTTATCTCAGCGAATATGCGACTCCGCGCGCGCGCCGAATCCTCAAGCCGACGCTTGAGGTGCTGGCCGGTATTCCAACGGTGGTTTATGGCTACTTTGCCCTGACGTTTGTAACACCGCTGCTACGGGGGGTCTTTGGTGCCGGTACGGTGCAGATCTACAATATGGCTTCGGCCGGTATTGTTGTCGGTATTCTGATTATTCCGCTGATTGCCTCGCTGAGCGAAGACGCGCTTAGTTCTGTGCCGCGCTCACTGCGTGAGGCATCCTATGGACTGGGGGCGACCCGTTTTGAAACCGCAACCAGAGTGGTGGTACCGGGAGCGCTCTCCGGGGTAGTTGCCGCGTTTATTATCGGTATTTCGCGGGCCGTTGGCGAGACGATGATTGTCGCGCTGGCTGCCGGAGCCGGCCCGGCCTTTACGTTTAATCCCTTTGAGGCCGCTGAGACAATGACCGGCTATATTGTTCGTATCAGTAGTGGTGACGTGAGCTATAACACGCCGGACTACAATAGTATCTTTGCGATTGGTCTGCTGCTGTTTGTCATTACCCTGACGCTCAACATTATCAGTCAGCGGATCGTCCGGCGCTTCCGGGAGGTGTACGAATGACAGCTGAAGTTAGTGGGAAGCCGGAGCGCGCTGAGGGCCGCCTGCCCGAAGGCGCGGAGCTTCATAAAAATGTTGCCATGCGGCGAACGATCGGCAAAGTCTGGCATGGGATTTTTGCAGCAGCCACAGTGTTTGGCATAGTCATCCTGATCATTCTGATGGCAACAATTATTGACGAGGCGTTTGGTGTGATTGCGGTGCAGCCTGAGATTGACCCGGCAACGCTTGCCGATGGTCGTCCAATTGAGGAACTATCCCGCCCGCAACTGATCGATGTGATCGAGGCCAATGTTAATGATCGCGTCATGCGTAGTCTGGAGCGGGACGGGCCGTTGGCCGAACGTAGTCCCAACGAACTGCGCGCGATTATTGAAGAACACATTCTCAACATCGAAGTCGTCGAGAGTTGGCCCCTCCATATGGCGCTGTTCAACCGGGGCCAGATTCAGCAAACCATCACCGAGGAGTATGAGCGGGCCGAGTTGCGCTTTACGTCCTGGGTTGACTGGGAGTTCCTGACCGAGTCCATGTCGAGTATACCGGCCAACTCGGGCATACGTACGGCACTCCTGGGTTCGCTCTGGATCATTCTGGTTACCCTCGTGGTAGCAGTTCCGCTCGGTATCGGAGCATCACTCTACCTGGAAGAGTATGCCGGCGATAACTGGCTTAATCGTATTATCCAGACCAATATTAACAATCTGGCGGGGGTGCCCTCGATTATCTACGGTATTCTGGGGCTTGCCGTCTTTGTGCGCGTGCTGGCACCGATAACCAGTGGCGCATTCCTTGCCCCCGGCGAGGTTGCTTCGCCCAATGGTCGCACTATCGTGTCGGCCGGGATTACGCTGGCGCTACTGATCCTGCCGATTATTATCATCAGCGGGCAGGAGGCGATCCGGGCGGTACCGAACTCGCTGCGTCAGGCCAGCTATGGTCTGGGGGCAACCCAGTGGCAGACGATCTGGAACCATGTGTTGCCCAATGCTATTCCGGGTATCCTCACCGGCACAATCCTGGCAATGTCCCGCGCTCTGGGTGAGACGGCCCCCCTGATCGTGGTCGGGGCGGCGACGTTCCTGCCGAATAACCCGGAAGGGCCCTTTTCCAGCTTTACAGCGCTGCCAATCGTGATCTATAACTGGACGGCCCGACCGCAGGACCAGTACCGGGATATTGCCGCAGCAGGAATTATTGTTCTGCTGGTTGTGCTTTTGAGCATGAATGCAACAGCTATTTTGCTGCGCAACCGCTTTAGCAAGAAGTTGGGATAGTCATGACTGAACAACAAAACGGCAAACATGTTCTAAAAGCGCACGATATGCATATCTATTACGGTTCATTTCGCGCGGTCAAGGAAGTCAACCTGAATATCGAGCCGCAGAAAATCACGGCGCTCATTGGCCCCTCGGGCTGTGGGAAGAGCACGGTGTTGCGCGCATTCAATCGTATGAATGACCTGATACCTATCTCGCGGATTGAGGGCCAGGTGATTTTTCATAATAAAAACATCTATGATCCTGATGTTGATGCGGTTGAGGTGCGCCGCCGCATCGGCATGGTCTTTCAGAAGCCCAATCCCTTTCCCAAATCGATCTATGATAATATCGCCTTTGGGCCACGGATCAATGGCTGGAAGGGATCAAGTTCGGATATGGATGAACTGGTGGAGCGCTCACTGCGCGGTGCGGCCCTCTGGGACGAAGTCAAAGATAAGCTTGACGAGAGCGGCCTGTCGCTCTCCGGTGGACAGCAGCAGCGTCTCTGCATTGCGCGGGCCTTGGCTGTCGAGCCGGAGGTCATTCTGATGGACGAGCCCGCCTCGGCGCTTGATCCCATCTCGACCCTGAAAATCGAGGAGTTGATGTTCGAACTACGCCGGGAGTATACCATTGTGATTGTCACCCACAATATGCAGCAGGCTACCCGCGCCTCGGACAATACCGCCTTCTTCCTAATGGACGAAGATCGCGCCGGTATGCTGGTGGAGTATGGTCCCACCGAGGATCTCTTCCAGAATCCCAAGGACGAGCGCACTGAGCAGTATATTAGCGGACGGTTCGGTTAGGCATCAACATACAACATACATCTTGTCGTAGAAGAGAAAAACCACCTGCAGGTTTTACACCGGCAGGTGGTTTTTTGTTCGGCCTGATCTGGGTTCTGGATTGATTATGTAGATCTGGTCCGCCATTACTCCTACGCCGGTTGAACCGTTGCAGTGGCCGATGGCGCTGCTTCCGGGGTGGCCGACGGCGCTGCTTCCGGGGTGGCCGACGGCAACGGGGATGGAGATGGAGATGGTTCCGAGGGGAGTCCTTCCGCGGTAGCGGATGGCCCGGCGAGAAGATCGGCCGGTTCCGCGGTGTCGGTATCTGTCGGGTCAGGCTCCATCTGGAGAATTGCCGTTGGGGTAGGTTCCACAGGTAGCAGTGCAGTTGCGGTTGGTGTTGCAACTACCTGCGGCGGCGCGGTTGCGGTCGGCACTGGTGTGGCCTCAACTCCCGCCGGTGTGCCGGTGGTTGAAACCGCAACGGTTGGTCGGGTATTGGTAATCGCTGTTCCTGGAGGCGGATACTCCGGCGGTGCGGTTGCCGTCGGCAATTCCAGGATTGGCGTTATCGTGGGTGGCGCGACTGTCGCTGTCGGTGGCTCCAGCGTCGCAGTTGGCGGCTCCGGGGTGGCCGTTTCCGTCGGCGGCACCGGCGAGGGCGGCACCGGCGAAGGTGGCACCGGCGAAGGTGGTACCGGCGAGGGTGGTACCGGCGAGGGTGGCACCGGTGAAGATGCCTCGGTTGGCGGCGCAACAGTAGTGCCCGGCACCTCGGTCGTGGCCGGTGGCGGAACGTCCGTGGGTGCCACCGGCTCCGTCATTTCTGTCTCGATCACCGGTAGCGACGCCGTTGGCGCGACATCTATCCCCGTGTCACTATTGCTGCCCCGTACAAACAGCGCCAGCAACGCCAACCCAAGCAGGGCCAGCACAACTGCCACTGCAACCTGGTTGGGCGAAAAGCGGCTCTGGCGCGGGCTACGCGGCGGGTAGCCCGCGCTGCCGGTGCCGGGAGGCGGCGCGGGTGGCTGGGATGGTGGTATCGGCGGCTGTACCGGCG
>CAKZQX010000998.1 GCA_937141995.1 uncultured Chloroflexaceae bacterium
TCACCTGGGATTACAGGCGATCCAGTTTGGCATGGTGGCCGGCTTTGACGAACTGCTCGCGCTGCCGCTGCTCCGGGATGTCGAACTGCTGGAGCATCAACTGCGCACGGCGCGCATGGTGTTGAGCCGGCTACGTGGGCGGGCGCTGCTCTGTGATGAGGTGGGCCTGGGGAAGACCATCGAAGCCGGCATGATCCTGCTGGAACTGGTCGCACGCGGGCTGGTGCGCCGCACGCTGGTGCTGACCCCACCTTCGCTGGTGGAGCAGTGGCAGGGCGAATTGCGCCGCAAGTTCGGGCTCGACAGCATTACCCACGATGATCCGCTCTTTCGGGAGCAGGGCCAGGCCGCCTGGGAGCAGCACGAACGTATCGTCGCCTCTTACCACACTGCGAAGCGCGAACCACACCGCTCCGCCATCCTGTCCCACGAGTGGGATATGGTCATCATTGACGAAGTGCATCACTTTCGCAATGCCCGCACGCAACTCTGGAAATTCGCCGCCGACCTGCGCAAGAAGTATGTGCTGCTGCTGACCGCCACACCGGTTCAAAACAATCTGGAAGAACTTTTTAACCTGGTGACGCTGCTGCAACCCGGCTTGCTCAGTACATCGCGCTCGTTCCAGCGCCAGTTTGTGGATCGCAAGGATAAGCAGACCCCGCGCAATATCGATCAACTGCATGATCTGCTGGCCGAGGTGATGGTACGCAATCGCCGCTCCACCGTCGGGCTGGCGCTGACCCACCGCATTGCCCGCACCGAGATGGTTGCGTTTAGCCCGCCGGAGCGGAAACTCTATGACGAGGTCTCGCGCTTTGTGCGTACGCATCTGCATCAGGGCACCGGCACGCGGATGCTCAACCGCATGACCCTGCTGACATTGCAGAAGGCGCTGGGCAGTTCCAGCCATGCTGCCGCGCCGATGATCGAGCGGCTGGCCCTGGACGAACGCCTGTCGCCGGAACTGCGTGCGCCCCTGACGGAACTGGCCGCTACCGCGCAGGGCATCACCCACAGCGCCAAGGTTGACCATCTGCTGGCGCTGCTACCAACCTTCTCCGACAAACTGGTGATCTTTACGCAGTTCCGCGACACGCAGGAGCGCCTGGGCGAGCGGCTCCGGGCGGCAGGCGAGGAGGTGGTACTGTTCCATGGCAGCCTGTCGCGGCTGCAAAAGGAAGAGGCCATCCAGCAATTTCGCGGTCCCGCGCGCATCCTGGTCAGTACCGACTCGGGCAGCGAAGGCCGCAATTTGCAATTCTGCAACGTGATTGTCAACTTCGACCTGCCCTGGAACCCGATGAAGATTGAACAACGCATCGGGCGCTTGAGCCGTATCGGGCAGCAGCGCGATGTGCATGTGATCAATCTGGTGGCGCGCGACACGCTGGAAGCAGCCATGCTCTACCTGCTGGACGCCAAGATTGCCATGTTTGAACTGGTCATCGGTGAGGTAGATATGATTCTAGGCAGTCTGGAAGAAGATCAGGAGTTTGAAGAGATGGTCGCCGAACTCTGGATGCAGACGCAAACCGAGCAGGATTTCCAGCAGGCAATGGAGCGCCTGGGGGAACGACTGGTTGCCGCCAAACAGTCTTACCTGGAACAGCGCGCCTACGAAGATACACTGTTTGGTGAGCGCTTTGCCCCACCGCAGTGATTGTCGGGTAGAAATGGTAGCACGCAATGGATAGCAATCACCGTTCACCGTTGGAACAGTTTTTTCGGGATTATGTGGAAACCAGCGGCGGCATCTGGGAGGAGATCGAACCCCAGGTCTACGATGTGCTCTGGTCGGATGCGGAGGAGCCGCAGCGCGTAACATTCGACTCGGAGGCATTGCCCGAACATCCCTCGGCGCAACTGCTGACCTTTGGCCTGCCTCTGCTGGATGCTATGCTGGAAGAAGCGCAACAGCGCGGGCAGGCGGCGCGGGCCTACCTGGACGGAATGCATATCGAACCTTATGGAATTGAAACCCAGGTGGAGCGCGATCTGACGCTGCCGGGCAGTGTCCGGATGGAGGTCGATCAGGTACGCACGCGCTATGTGCGGCATACGCTCTTCTGGTTTGAGGCGACCTACCTCAGCGACGAGAAAGAGCAGGCGCTCTACACCGCGGCCGTAGATCGCTACTACGGCCGACTGGTGCGCCATTTAGAGCCGCTTGACAGCGAGCAGTTGAGCGCGGAGCGGCTCTGGCCGCACCCGGACGCGCCCGCTCTTCCGCTGGATCAGGCCTACCTGCTGGCGCGCGAACGGATCGTGCGGAATGTGCTGGTCGCCGCCAACAGCCACCAGCGCGAACGGCAGACCCGCCTGGGCAAGCAGATCGAGCGCATGGAGCAATACTTCACCGATATGCGCGCCGAGGTTGAAGAGCGCATCCAGAAGGCGCAAGCACGCGGCGACGACATTGCCGGCCTGCTGCAGCGCGTCGAAGCGTTGGAGCGCGAACGCGTGCTGCGCATTGACGAACTGCGGCGCAAAGCGGTGACGCGGGTTCACCTGCGGCTGACCAACCTGCTGCATCTACTAATCCCACGCCTGTTTCTGCGTACTCGCCTGGTTCCCACCGGCAAACAGCAGCACGCCGCCGAACTGCCGCTGACGATCACCTGGGATCCACTGGTGGGCAAGACCGATGCAGTAGATTGTCCGACATGCGGCACACCAACGTACGAACTGAGATTGAAAGCACGCGGCGCATATGGCTGCCCGGCATGTCAGTAATATGCGTTACGCGGTAGGCGTGCAAACGTCCCGTTTGATGAGACGAAACGCAGTTTCGCCAGCGGCAGGGCAGAAGTCGTATAAATGACACGAGTTATGCGGCGGGCGTTCAAATCAGGCATGTGCCTGTATGAACGGCCCGATTTGCCTGCGGCAGCACGGTACGCTTTTTTCTTTTGCACAAAACATTTGCACTCCGTGCAAATGTTTTGTGCAAAAGCATGGAATCTTCCGCCCTGCCGGAGGCGCAATACGCTTTCGGGTCAGTGACCGCATAACTCGTGTCATTTACACGAGTTATGCGGTTCAGCCAATTCCAGCCAGGTATCAGACTTCAACGCCAGTTTCGCCTGCGGCAGCGTGGTACTGTTTTATCTTTTGCACAAAACGTTGCACGAAGTGCAACGTTTTGTGCAAAAGCATGGAATCTTCCGCCCTGCCGGAGGCGAGTCGGGCCGTGCATCCGGGTGAACACCTGGTTTGAAACCGACCGCGTAACTCGTGTACATGAACCGATGCAGCCACACCGTTATCATGCGATATGGTACATGGTACACAATTTGCAAAGAACCGGTTCGTAATCCAATCAACCTGATAGAAAAGAGAGGTAACATTTTGCCTGCAGACTTCACTCCGGTCACCAGCACTGAAGCAATCGACCAGATGATCTCCGCGTCGAACCAGCAACCCATCATCCTGTTCAACAATGATCCCTACTGCCCAATCAGCCGGCGGGCATACCGGCAGGTCGAAGCGCTGGCGCACCCGGTAGCCCTGGTGGATGTCTCCCGCGCTACCGACGTAACCCGGTATATCAGCCGGCACACTCAGATCCGCCATGAGTCGCCGCAAATTATCATCCTGCATCAGGGGAAAGCGGTCTGGACTGCATCACATGGGGCGATCACCCGGCAGGCTGTTGAGCAGGCCTTCGCGCAGGCCGGGCAACTGACCGAAGAGTAGGACAACAGCCCACGCAACGTTGCAGGCCGCGGTCATGGCATCGTTATTGCTACCACCCTGGAACAACCGAGGAAAGGAGCAACCCATGACCAGAAAACGCCCAAGTCCGCTGCAACCACCGGGAGCGGCAAAAACGCTCAAGCGGCGCGCCCTGGAGTTCGGTGCAACCGTTTTGCAGTCGGATACACCGCTCCATGGCTTTGATATCTATGTTGTCGGTTTTCACTGCGCCCGGTATGAACCATCTATGCAGATGGAAGCACACCACTTCTGCAAACAGGTGAATGCCGACTTCTTGCAGTGTATGATCTTTGATGGAAACACCACCGAGGCAAATCTCATTGGTATCGAGTATATCATCTCTGAGCGGCTCTTCCTGGATCTACCCGGCGATGAAAAGCCCCGCTGGCACCCGCATAACTACGAGGTCTTTTCGGGAGAACTGGTTGCACCGGGACTGCCGGAAGTTGCCGAGCGGGAGCTGATGTCCCTGCTGGTAAATAGCTATGGCAAGACCTGGCATCTCTGGCACACGGGACGGCACGACGGTCAGCCGGGCGACTCCTTACCCGTGGGTGAGGCAATGCTGATGTGGTCGTTCAACCGTGATGGCGAGGTGGACGAGCGTCTGCGCCAGAACCGGATGATGCATATGGGTTCGGATGTAAACCACAAACGCCGTGATCGGCAGGAGCATCTGCTGTATCTGGCGCATCCTCAGCATGGCGTGAACACGCTGCGGAATGCCTTTCCTGATGCTGCGCCGGCACCACCACCCGGCGTCTACGATGTAGCCGACGCTGCCGATGATGTGCCGCAGACATCGTAGCATTGCGGCAATGGTTTAGCCTGCGCCCCGCTTCGGCGCAGGCGCAGCCCCCAGTTGCACCATCAGGCCAAATGTATCGGCCACGCCCCGCTCCTCAACCACTTTGCCCGCACTGATACAGTAGACTGTAACGCCGGAGCCATGCACGGGCGTACCGGATGGTTTCACCCCAAATAGATCACCCTGCTGATGGGTGCCCCGATAGTTCCAGCGCATCACCACATGGGTACCCTCGGCGATGGGCTCTTCCGCCATAATCTGCAGGTCAGGAAAATAGGTAAAAGTCTGACTCAGAATCTGCTTGAAACTGTCAATACCACGCACCGCCTCCGGAAAGTGGGCGTAGAGAACGATAATATCCGGGGCCGCCAGTTCATCAAGAATGTCCGCGCCACCGGCGTTCCATGCCTGAATAAAGCGGCGGGCGATTGCTTTATTTTGACCAATTGACATGTGAATAATCCCCCCTTTTGATTTCTCACATTACAGATATAACAAAAGATGGAACCAGACACGCATGATACCCACGATAAACCTCCGCTTCATCGCCGATTTCATACCTGATACCAATGTGTCGGCAAACCAGCAATCCACGGGAACGGGCGCACTGGGCGCATGGGCAGCACATTCCCGTGGATCATCGCTGCGTCCTCGGTGTGCGCTGTGGCGATGAAAACACATCGGTATGAAAGATCACTGCTGCTTCAGTTGTCGGAAGTGTACCATAAGAATACTCTGGTCACGAAGGAGATACAGGACAGGTGGTTTTCCGGCTTGAAATCAGAACCATAGGCAGAGATCTGCTTTCCAATTCTACGGCAACACCAGATCCGCCAGCACGGGGTAGTGGTCCGAGCCGACATCCGGACCCAGCGTGTATGCCGTCACCTGCCACTCCGGCGAAACCAGTACGTGGTCCAGCGGCAGGCCGAGGGCGGAACTGCCATACCACCAGGTCGGCCAGATGCCGTAACCCTGCGCCGCATGCCGCAGATCGATTGTGTTGACGAGCCGGCGCAGTGGTGCGGACCAGGGCGTGGCATTAAGGTCTCCCATGAGAATCAACGGCCCGGTCTCCTGGGCAATCAACTCCTGGATTGCGGCGAGTTCACTATCGCGGCGGAAAGTGCCGTCGGCACCGAGGGGTGGAAAGGGATGCGCGCCATACACTGTTACGACTTGATCCTGCCAGGCAAGCGTTGCCTGGATCGAAGGATGCCGGTTGATTCCCAAACGATGGGTTTGTGCTGTGCGCAGGGGATAACGACTGAGCAGGGCAATTCCAAAATGCCCCCGTTGAGCGGCATCATGCACATGGGGATACTGCGCAGACAGAGCCTGTATCACCTGCGTCAGCATATCCGGCTGGACTTCGGAGAGCAAGATGATATCGGCGTCGGCTACCCGCAGATAGTCAATCACGGCCTGGGGTGTCCGGTTATGCGCCAGGACATTGCTGGTCAACACACGGAGCGGATTAGTTGGCGGATCGGCGGCACGCGCCAGGGGCAGAAAAAAGGGACCGAGCAGCAGCGCATTGACGAGCAGTGCGGGGAGCAGCCACATGACATGGATGCGCCGCTGCAAAACGATCAGACCCGCCGGCACCAGCAGCAGCAGGCCGATGGTATACTGGATGCGAAAACTGGCCGTAATATCGAGTAACCAGTGGTGGGAACCGAGAAATCCACTAAAGGTGAGGAAGGTCAACAGGCTGACGCAGCCGGCAAACACGACACTGACGATTCGGCGCATGGAGCCTCCGGCGCTATACTATCTTTGAAAGCTACCCTGGTATTGTACCAGAGCATCTGCGCAGATTGGCGCGCGGTTCCCGGCAGTTGTTACTCCTCGTCTTCCACTTCCGTCCGCTCCTTCTGGGCCAGACCCACAATTCCCAGGATCAGAAATGGGACACCAACGGCGAAAAAGGTGCTATCGACGCTCATTCCCAGCACCAGAAACATCACACCTATGGGAAAAAACGCGGCACCTGTGTTCCACGAAATGCTCGACTTCATCTGCGTTTCCTCTCTCCGCTGCGTGTGGTTCTGTCAGAGAACCACGCCTGCCAGGCCGGATCTACCCCTTCGTTTGATCCGCATGCAGGTTCGTAATCTATACTTCCAGCCTACACCAGAAACGCTGCATGGAGATCC
>CAKZQX010000999.1 GCA_937141995.1 uncultured Chloroflexaceae bacterium
TACGCGGTCGTTGACCCGACAAGCGATTCCGCCTCCGGCAGGGCGGAAGAAACCAGCTTTGTTCACAAAACATTTGCACTATGTGCAAATGTTTTGTGAACAAAGAAAAAAAGTACCATGCTGCCGCAGGCGAAGCCGGCGTCCACCTGGACATTTGTCCAGGTTGTGTACCCACCGCGTAACTCCTGTTATGTAACAGGTGAAACGAATATATCGCCTTCCAGCGTGAAGTGTGAAGCGGGTTTGCTACCCTCACCTTGTAACCTTACCCCGTACTCCCCAGTCCGCTCGCAATCGCATTCACTGTCAGCAGCAGGCGGGGGAGCAAGGCCTGCGCCCCGGCCGTATCACCCGCCTGCCGTAACCGCCGCCCGGTACGGATCATCTCGCTTTGTTGCTGGTGCAGCACATGCAGCCCCGTGCGGCGTAGGCTCAGCATGCCATGAATGTTGGGGCGGCGCTCCGCCAACGGCCCGGCATAGATTAACTCCAGCATGCGCCGGGTGCGCGCCAGTTCCGCCTCGATCATTCCCATAATGCGCTCCCGCGTGGAGTGATCCTCAACCAGGTCGGCGTAGGCGCGCATCATCTCCTGATCGGCAATTTCAATACTGGTCGCCACGTTGCTGAGGATATAGTGCAGTGGCGGCCAGGTGAAGGTATGCTCTTTGAGTGCCGCAAAGGTCGCCGCGTCCTGGTCATGCAACTCCTCCAGCGCGCTGCCGACACCATACCAGCCCGAGAGATAAAAGCGCGACTGGCCCCAGCTAAACACCCACGGGATAGCACGTAGATCCTCCAGCGTGTTCTGCCCGGTGCGCCGCGCCGGCCGCGAACCGATCCGGCTCTCGGCGAGCAGATCAATCGGTGTGGCCTGCCGCAAGAAATCTAGACAGCCCTCGGCATGCAGCAGGTCTGTGTAGGACGTACGGCTACGCTCGGCCAGCCGATCCATCGTGGGCTCCAGCGGATGGGGCGGATCGGTCTGGTGCCAGTCAAGCAGGGTTGCCCGCGTCACCCCGGCGAGCAGCAGTTCCATCTGGTAGGCTGCGTTGAGCCGGTTGGCATACTTCTGCGCAATCGTCTCGCCCTGCTCGGTCAGGCGCAGGTCGCCATTCAGGCTACCGTGGGGCAGCGCCTTAATAAAGCGGTGCGTCGGCCCCGCGCCCCGACTGATCGTGCCGCCGCGCCCATGGAAGAAGCGTATCCGCACCCCGCACTCCTGCCCAACCTGCGCCAGTGCTGCCTCGGCCCGGTAGAGCCCCCAGAGGCTGGCAAAGATCCCGCCGTCCTTGTTGCTGTCACTGTAGCCTACCATCACTTGCTGCACCGGCTGATCGAGCCCGGCCTGTTGCCGCTGGTACTCCAGGCTGCGCCGGGTCACGGGATGCATCAGGAAGGCGCGCAAGATCGCCGGGCTGCGCTGGAGATCGTCAATCGTCTCGAACAGCGGGACAACCGGCAGGCGACAGGCCAGACCCTCAGGAGTATGCACATCCAGCCCCACCTCGCGGGCCAGCAGATAAACCGCCAGCAGATCGGACAGGCTGCGGGTCATGCTCACAATCAGCGCACCCAGCCCGGCTGACCCGTACCTGTGGATATGCTCCACCAGCACGCGGTAGCAACTGAGCACGGCATCGGCTTCCGGGCCGGCCGCAATATCGGGGCGCGTGAAGGGCCGCGGCGACTCCAGTTCCTGGTTGAGCAACGCCAGCCGCCGATCTTCATCCCAGGCCGGGAAATCCGCATCGGGGAGATTGGCGGCGGCAAGCAGTTGCGCCACAGCCTGATCGTGAAAGCGGCTGTTCTGGCGCACATCCAGCGCTGCCAGGTGAAA
The DNA here is from genome assembly GCA_937141995.1 of uncultured Chloroflexaceae bacterium. Lineage (GTDB taxonomy): Bacteria > Chloroflexota > Chloroflexia > Chloroflexales > Chloroflexaceae > CAKZQX01. The sequence goes on from CAKZQX010000999.1 coordinate 1,841, forward strand.
ACCAAACGCCTGCGCATTCCGCCAGAGCGGTAGCACGCTTGTCTCGGCAATACGTTGCGCGCCCACCGCAACCAGCGCCGCGTAGAGCGCCTGCAAATCCGCCGGCAGTTCGTCCGCGTGGCGGTAGCGTCCGCGCTCCTCGCGCAACTCGCCCCAGTCGGTTTGAACCAGATCCAGCGGCAACCGGGCCAGCATCAAATTGACCATCTGCCGCCAGGGCTCATCGAGGTTGCGCTGGATTACCCACTGCCCGCGCTCACCCAGTTCGGCGACAGCATCCGTAACCCGGCGCTGCAACGCGGCCGGCGGTGGCTGGAGCAGATCCGACAGGCTCAGGTCGGCCGCCAGGCTAGTCAACTGTTGATGCAGCAAGAGCAGCGCATTCAGCCGCAGATCATTCAGCGTTGTGCGGGTAACATCGGCCGTCACCAGCGGATGCCCATCGCGGTCGCCCCCCACCCAGTTGCCAAAGCTAATCCGCGGCAGGTTCTGTGGATCGCGCAGCAGTTCCGGCGCAAAGCCGGCTTCCGTCCATGCCTGGCGCAGCCGCTGATCCAGCAGGGGCAACACCTCCGGGAAGACATTGCGCAGGTAGTGGATGATATTGCGCCGCTCGGAGGCCACATCCGGCTTTTGTAAAAACACCTCCCCCGTGCGCCAGAGCAGTTCCAGCCAACTCTTCATCTGCTCGCGCAGCGTCTCCTGCTCATAGGGCGTCCAGACCTGGTTCTCGCGCTGCACCAGCAAGAGATAGATCTCTCGATGATGCTCCAGCACGGTGGCGCGCTTGGCTTCCGTGGGATGTGCCGTCAGCACCGGCTCGATCCGCATCTGCGGCAGCGCGGCGGGGACCTGTGCGGCGGTAATGCCCCGTTCTTTCACCTGCGCCAGACTCTGCCCAAACAGCCCGGTATTGACCGCCAGGCCATGCGCGGTCTCAACCACGCGGCGCTGCTGCACGGCGGCATTCTGCTCCACCATACTGAGCAGTTGAAACGCAATTGTGTACGCCTGCGCCAGGCGCTCCGGTGTTGAGCCGGTGGATAGGGATTGCTCCGACGGCCAGGGCAGCGCGGCGGCCAGGTCGCGCTCACCAATTTCAGTAAGCACCTCCCGGAAGCACTGCATAACAAACTCCAGATCACGGTCAACCTTGGCGGGGTCAACGGTAAGAACACTTGAGAGTAGCACTGATTACACCTCCCTGGTATATGCTGGTTTATTCATCGTCTGACAGAGGATTTTGCAGGAGTGAGATGTTGGTTGTATCACACGACTTACGCGGTACAAATTGTTCCGTCCGCCTGCCAGGCGCGGAAGCCGGTTTCGCCTGCGGCAGCATGGTACTTTTTTATCTTTTTTCACCCTGCCGGCGGCGGAATTATTCTTCCGGGTCAGTGATCGCGTACGTTGTGTAAATAACACGCGTCACACGGTTGTTCACCCAAAAGGACATTTCGCCTCCGGCAGGGTGGAATCGGACATGTACCATGCTGCCGCAGGCGGTTTGTGTTTCATCGGGTGAAACGCTCAGTTTGATCGTCCACCGCGTAACGCGTGTACATAAGGCAGCGCCAGTTTGAACAGTGGACACTACGATTATACCGGATGCCGGCCGGACGCTGCGATCAATACTTCTGCGCTACCGGAACGGCCACCAGATTGCCCCACTCACTCCAGCCGCCATCATAGTTGCGCACGCGCGGGTAGCCCAGCAGCCAGGTCAGCACAAACCAGGTGTGGCTGCTCAACCCGCCCATCAGGCAGTAACTGATCACCTCCTTCTCCGGCGTGATTCCCCGCTCGTCAAAGATCCGGGCGAACTCTTCGCGCCGCTTGAAGGTGCTGTCAGGGTTGACCAACCGCGCCCACGGAATATTGACCGCCGTTGGAATATGCCCGCCCCGCAGCGTCTGCGGC
>CAKZQX010001000.1 GCA_937141995.1 uncultured Chloroflexaceae bacterium
CGGAGCAGTTCAACGCGCCGACCAGCCATACCTACGGCAGCCTGCGCGGTACGCTGGTGCATATCCTGAGTGCCGAGTGGATCTGGCGTTCGCGCTGGCAGGGGGACTCGCCCACCGCAATGCTTGCCCCGGCGGACTTTCCGACGCCGGCAGCGCTACGCGCACGCTGGGACAGCGAGGAGCAGCAGATGCGCGCCTTTCTCGCTGCCCTGCGCGATGAAAATCTGGCGGGTACGGTGCAGTATGCCACCACCCGCGGGCGTCCCTCCGCGCAGGTGCTCTGGCAGTTGATGTGGCATGTGGTGCTGCACGGCATGCAGCATCGCAGTGAGGCCGCCGCAATGCTGACCGACTACGGCCAGTCACCCGGCGATATTGACCTGATTGTCTTCTTGCGGGAGCAGGGATGATGTGAGGTGCGGGGATGCGGTGATCCGATGATGCGCTGATTCGGTTACGCACTGCGCAAGTACCTGGGTAGGAGGTTCAGTCGGGACGCGCTTTTGTGCGTCCGCCGCCCGTTCTGATCAGGGGTTCCGGTAGGGACGCGCAAAAGCGTGTCCGCCGCGCATCCTGCTGCGGAACCCCCGCGCGTTACCTGATCGGATTATTCCTCTTCCGGCGGTATGCCTGTCTGCTCATACTCACGGAGCGCGGCAATTGCCTGCTCGAAGCTATAAAAATAGGCATGCGTCGCCCATGCCCCGGTGTCTGGATCAAACCGGCAGGCAACCTCAATCTCGGCCGCGCCATCCTCGTACACGCTTGACACCGCCATCCAGAGATCACCGCAACGCATCGCGTGGGCTCCCAGCAGTTCGCTGCGGAACTGGTCAGCGCCGGCCTGGGTCGCAATCGTTCCCGGTTCCATCGGCGTGGTTTGTCTTCGGGCCATGGTTACCTCTCCTGTTCAGCCCCGGACTATTATTTGCCAGAGCATACCATTCTCCCGGGGAGTTGTCCAGCAGCGCCGTCGGGGTATTGACCGTTAGCGTATTCTTAACCAGCGCTTAAACTCCGGATAACACACACGAATTATTGTTCTCGCAAGCAGTAGCGTGCTGTCACCGGGTGAAACCAGGACGTTGCCGGATAGACGGTTTCGTGGCGTCAAAACCCTGGTCCGCAAAATGCTATTGTAGGTCAACTATTCCGTATTGATGCCCAGTCGCCGGCTCTGTCACGACTGGGGTTACTGGAGTATACGAAATGCGTGTCGCTCTGATCTCCGAGACGTTTCTACCTGATATTAATGGTGTCACGACAACCCTCTGCCGGCTGCTGGAGCATCTGCAGGCCGAAGGTCATCCGGCGCTGCTGTTTGCACCCCAGGGCGCACCCGTCAGCTATGCGGGGGCTGAGGTGCCACTCACCGGGATGCCGCTGCCGCTCTACCCGGAAGTCCGGCTGACCCCGCCGCAGTTTGGCATAACGGCACATCTGCGCCGTTTTCAGCCCGATCTGCTGCATCTGGTGAGCCCGGTTGTGCTGGGAATGCTCGGTCCCTACGTGGCGCGCACGCTCAGCGTGCCGCTGCTCTCCTCCTATCACACCAACCTGGGTGACTACAGCCGGCACTACGGGTTCGGCTTTCTCAAAGATCTTATGACTTTCCATCTCCGCCGGATTCATAACCGCTGTCGCCTCACCCTCTGCCCATCTACGGCAACCCTGCGCGCGCTGCGCCGTTCCGGGTTTCGTCGCCTCAAACTCTGGGGGCGCGGGGTGGATACCCGGCATTTTCATCCGGCGCATCGTAGTGCTGCCTGGCGTGAGTCTATCGGTGGGCAGCCGGGCGAGATGGTGTTGCTGTACGTCGGCCGGCTGGCCCGCGAGAAGCGCGTCGATCTGCTGGCCGATGCTATCCGTGATCTGGAGGGCGTACGGCTGGTTCTGGTGGGTGACGGCCCGGCGCGGATGGAGCTGGAGCAGCGCATGCAGGGGCTGCCGGTCCACTTTACCGGCTACCTCAAGGGGGCGGATCTGGCAACTGCCTATGCCGGCGCGGATGTGTTTGTCTTCCCTTCAGATACCGAGACGTTCGGGCAGGTGGTGCAGGAGGCGATGGCGTCCGGCCTGGCAGTTGTGGGCGCGCGCAGTGGCGGCACCCTGGATCTGGTCCGCGAGGGGGTGACGGGATATCTGTTTGAACCGCATGTTGCCGGCGATCTGCGGGCGCAACTGCGGCGACTGCTCGCCAACCCTGACCTGCGGGTGGCTATGGGCCAGGCCGGTCGTGCCGTCGCCGAAGAGCGCTCCTGGCCCAGCGTGATGGACGAGTTGATGGGTTACTACCGTCACATCCTGTGCTCCAGCCCCCGCCGCCGGCTGATCCGGCGGGTGGCATAGCCCATTCGGGGAGTAGGGACGCGCTTCTGTGTGTCCGTCACCCGGAGCAGATATCAAACTCCAAAATATCCACCCGCGAACGGCTGACCTCGATCCAGTCGCCGGGGTTGATCTGCGCTGCACCGATAACATCCGCCAGATTGCCGGCGGTAGCACTGCTGCGTACGCCAACCGTCCCGCAGCCGGTATCGAGCAGCAGTTCCGCAAAAAGCTGTTCGTACGGCAGATTGGCGCGCTCAACCTCCCAGGTGGGCACGGCTGTCACTTGCCCCAGCAGCGTAGGCACCGTGCCGGCCCGATGGTCAGGCAGGGCCGGTTCGGGTGCGAAGCCCTGGCGATAGGGCGGCGCTTGCAGCCGGATTGTTCCCAGGAGAAACAGCAACTGGGCCACGCCGGACTGCCCCACATGCATCTGATCAACCCGGTGATGCCGATCAACCACACCCAGCCGCAGACCCGGTGACGTTATGCCGGCTGCCGCGCTATGCGGATGGTGCGGTGCATTCAGGCGCAGCAGAATAAGCGGCAGATAGCGCTGCCCATCGGGATGCAGTTGTCCAGGCACTACCGCTTCAAAAATAACCGGCAGGTAGAGCGACTCAAGCAGGGGAAAACGCATGCCTTACTCTCCCGGTTGCAAACTTTGCTCTGCGGCTGCCTCACGTTGCGCCATCGCTTTGAGCGCACTCTGCCCGCGCTGTTCTTCCAACTTTTCGATAAAAGCGCGTGGACGAATCGGGCTGATGATAAGCGGAACGGCGGCCTGCCGCGCAATGGCAACCAGGCGCTCGCGGTTCGTTGCCAGGAAAAACGCCTCACCATAGGGCGCAAGATGGAACGGCCCCTGGTAGCCAAACACGCCGGGATTGAAGGCAAAGCGCAACCCCACGCGCGGCACATCGGCCAGCGAGGAACCCGGCGATACCCCCATGATCGTGCTGAAAGGTACTTTTAATGCGCGCAACCAGCGTCGTTTTACCACAAGCTGATCTTCCTCGATAATATAGGCCGTCGGTTGTGCGGCATAGGTCAGCAGCAGAAACAGAGCAATCGGGACGGCCAGGGCAATCGGGATCAGCAGACCCGCCCAGCGCGTATTGCTGAGATAGGCAAAGAAGAGGGGCAGAGTCAGCAGCCCGCCCAGGTAGGCCACGCCCATCGTAATTCGTTGCGCATAGCTATCAAGTGGCGCAGGTTCAAACTTCATAGGATCAGGCTCACATATTGACGCTCAGTATCTACCCCATTATAATCTACAATAACGGCCATTCGCAATACATCATGTTCCTGTTCCCGGGCTGGATCTGCTCCGATGATTGCAGATTGTTAAATTGTTGTGGGTATCCGGACCTGTTCGCTATGAAGACCCTAGAGAGAGTCAATGTCTGTGTTTAATCCCCTGCCCGTTGAGCCGATCTTCTTTTCCTGGCGTGGACACCACATTGCCGGCTACCGTGATGGTGCCGGCCCCAAACTGCTGCTGGTGCATAGCATCAACGCGGCGGCATCAGCGTTCGAGATGCGCGGCCCGTTTACCGGCCTGCGCGACAGCTTCCATGTTCAGGCGCTCGATCTGCTGGGGTATGGTCGCTCGGATCGTCCCGCCCGGTCCTATATGGCGAATGACTATATCGAGTTGATCGGGCATATGTTGCAGTTGATGGGTGCGGGTACCGCGGTTGTTGCCGGCAGCCTCAGCGCTGCGTTTGCCGTCAAAGTTGCAGTTCGCTGGCCCTCCCTGGTGCGGGCACTGGTATTGATCTGCCCAACCGGGATTGCGCAACTGGCTCAACCTCCCGGCCCGCCCAACTGGGCCGCCTATCGCCTGCTGCAAGGCAGTCTGGGCGAGGGCTTATTTCGGGCCTTGACCACGCGCGCCGGCACCCGCTTTTTCCTGGAACGCCAGGCTTATGCGCAGCCGGAGAGTATCACCCCGGAAACGCTCGATGGCTTTTATCTGACAACCCGCCCGGCCGGTGCCCGGTATGCGCCGCTCTGTTTTGTAACCGGTCTGCTCAACTGTAACATTGCTGCCGACTTTGCCGAACTTACCCAGCCAGTATTGCTGGTCTGGGGGCGCGAGGCAACCACCACGCCGTTGCCCCAGGCCGATGCGTTTCTAGCGCGTAACGCGCGGGCGCAACTGAAGTCCGTCGCTGATACATCAATGCTGGTTCAGGATGAACGTCCGGCTGAATTTAATGCAATCGTCCGTGATTTTTTGCTATAATTACCAACAGTATGGATGGAATGTATGCCGGAATAGCGTGTTCGTAACCCGTGTAGTACTACAGCAAGAACAAATAGACAACGAACAGAGAATAGACATGGTATCCGTACTGCCACGGGTGTAGATAGCTTTTCGGCTTGACATCAGGCTGGAATAGATCGTATTACGTACGTGGAACTGCGTTTCATCGGGTGAAACACCTGGTTTGAATGAACACCACGTAAGTCGTGTTAGTTAACAGGAGTTACGCGGTCCCTTCTCTGGAAGTTAATATCGCCTCCGGCAGGGCGGAATGGGACATTCTTTTTCCAGAACATTTG
>CAKZQX010001001.1 GCA_937141995.1 uncultured Chloroflexaceae bacterium
CAGGCAATGTATACGATTGGCGCGGCGACCGTGCCGGTCTTTACGCCGGCTGCACCCGCACCCGCACCCACGTCGCCCAGTCCGCCGGCACCGGGTGATGTAACCGCTCCTGCCGAGACTTCACCGCCGGAAAATGCAGCAGCAGCGGACGAATCCCCCGTAGACGAGCAACAGTAGTTTGACAGCCGTTGATCATACTGAGCCGTGCCCGACATTGTCCGCGCGCTGCTCCAGGGCATACCTCAGGATGGCAACACCTATCCGGTATCTGTAGATGACAGGAGTTACGTGGTCACGAACCCGGAAGGACATTTCGCCTCCAGCAGGGCGGAACTGGACATCCCTTTTCACAAAAATTTGGCTCGCAGAGCCAAATTTTTGTGAAAAAGAAAAAAAGTACCATGCTGCCGCAGGCGCAGCGGGGTTTCATCGGGTCAAACGCCCGGTTTGCATGCCGACCGCGTAAGTCCTGTAGATGGATGATGAATAAGTTGTTATCTGCGGTGTGTCCCTGTGACAAGAAAACGTAAAAGAGACACGGTACAACCAGGAGTGTCCTGATTATGCGCCTGCATACGGTGTTGTCTGCGTTTGTACCGCGTCTTGCGCTACCTGCGGTAATTGCAACATGCATACACGGAATGTTGGCGGTAACATCTCCTCAAACATGAGAACCAGCAAGGAGTATTGAGTGAAAATTCTGGTAACTGGTGGTGCCGGCTATATTGGCAGTATTACCACGGCAGAACTGGTACAGGCGGGGCACGATGTGGTTGTGTTTGATAATCTCTACCAGGGCCACGCCGATGCGGTGCATCCGGAGGCGGCCTTTGTGCAGGGTGATCTGGCCGACCAGGCAGCCCTGAAGCGCCTCTTTGCCGAACATCGCGGGATCGACGGCATTATGCACTTTGCCTCCTACACCCTCGTTGGCGAGAGCATGGAACAACCACTGATGTACCTGCGCGATAACCTGGTCAATGCGGCCAACCTGCTGGAGCAGGCCGTCGCGCACGATGTGGGCCGATTTATTCTCTCCTCGACGGCGAACCTGTTTGATGATCCGGAACGGATGCCGATTGATGAAAACGAGCGGATTGTGCCCGGCTCACCCTACGGCGAGTCCAAGTTCTTTGTAGAGCGCCTGCTGCACTGGTTTGCGCGCATCCACGGCCTGCGCTACGCCTGCCTGCGCTACTTCAACGCCTGTGGCGATACGCCTGGCCGGGGTGAGGATCATGACCCGGAAACACACCTGATCCCGATTGTGCTGCAGGTCGCTCTCGGTCAGCGCCGGCATATTACTGTCTTCGGCGATGATTATGACACGCCGGACGGCACCTGCGTGCGGGATTATATCCATGTGGTTGATCTGGCTCAGGCGCATATTCTGGCAATGGAAGCGCTGGATCAGTTAGGCAGCCGTAAGTACAATTTGGGCAATGGCTCCGGCTTCAGCGTGCTGGAGGTGATCGAAACTGCCCGCCGTGTAACCGGCCATCCGATCCCCCATGTCGTCGGTCCCCGGCGACCCGGCGACCCGGCCGTGCTGATTGCCTCCTCGGAGACCATCCGCCGCGAGTTGGGCTGGCAGCCACGCTACACTGAACTGGAAGATATCATTCGTAGCGCCTGGGAGTGGCACCAGGCCCATCCCCACGGCTACGCAAAGTAGTAACGTAGCGAGATTGTAATGTGTGCGACCCGGGTATAGTGCTCTGTGCTATGCCCGGGTCTCTTTGTCTGCGCCTCATACCGATTTGTTATCATAGCCACAGAGAACAC
>CAKZQX010001002.1 GCA_937141995.1 uncultured Chloroflexaceae bacterium
CCTTCGGCGTGCTGCAGCTGCTGCCCGAGCAGGAGGAGCCACCGGCGCCGGCCCTCTCGTATGCGCGCGGTACGCACGGCAAAGAACGGCGGGTACTGGTGTTCGATTTTGGCGGCGGTACCCTTGACGTGACCATTATGCAACTGAATGCGCGCGGCAACCGAACTTTTCTGGCAAATGACGGCGTGCCGGTCGGCGGCGATCTGCTCGATCAGCGGCTGTTTATGGGGCGCATGCTGCCCCACTTTGGCGCAGGCGCAACGCTGGGAGCACGCCGCCTGCCCTTCCCGGTGCATATCCTGGAGCACCTGTCCGAGTGGCAGACGATTACCGACCTGACACAACCCAAGTATTTCCAGATTATTGAAGAAGCCGTTGCAATCAGTGACAAGCCCCATGAGTTTAAGGCGTTGCGCTCACTGGTTCGCCAGAACTTTGGCCTGCCGCTGTACGAGAAGGTGGAAGCAGCCAAGGTACACCTGAGCGAAGCGTCCGAGACGGTGTTGAGCATGCACATGGGCGAGATCGATTTTGATGAGCGCATTCCCCGCTGGGACTTTGAGCGGCTGATCGGGCCGGATGTACGCGAGGTCGAGCGCTGCATTGACCGGGCACTGATGGCCGCCGAGCTGACTCCCGCCGATATTGATGTGGTGCTGCGTACCGGCGGCTCGTCGCGCATCCCGCGCTTTGTGCGTATGCTGACGCAGAAATTTGGTGAAGAACGGCTACAGGAAATGGATGTCTTCACCGGGGTTGCCTCCGGGCTGGCCGTGGCTGCGTGGGAACGGGAGCAGTCGGTAGAGCGGAGAGCGTAGAGCGCAGAGCGCGGAACGCAGAGTGAGAAACTATGCCCGGCATTTCTTTTCGCAATCAACTGGATGAGAGCCTGGCGGTGCTGCAATCGCTGCATGCGCAGGCGGATCAGGTTGAACAGATTACCGCATTTGTTACATCGGCGCTGCTCGCAGGGCGGACGCTTTTTACCTGTGGTAACGGCGGCAGCGCCACCGATGCACTACATCTGGCCGAGGAACTGGTGGGCCGTTACCGGGGCGACCGTCGCCCACTGGCCGCCGTCTGCCTGGGAGCGGATGTAACTGCGCTCACCTGCATCGCCAACGACTATGGCTATGAACAGATCTTTGCGCGCCAACTCCAGGCGCTGGCCCGCCCCGGCGATCTGCTGCTCTGCTTTAGCACCAGCGGCGTCTCGCCCAACATCCTGGCGGCACTGACCAGCGCCCGTGCGTGTGGCGTCGTTAGCATTGCCCTGCTGGGCAAGGATGGCGGCCCGGCACGCACGCTTGCCGATCATGTCCTGGTTGTCGCCAGCCGGAACACCGCGCGCATCCAGGAGGCACATACTCTGCTGCTCCACGCCGTCTGCGAAGCGGTCGAGCAGGCGCTGCTGCCGGGTAATGCGGAGATGAATGAATGTAACCAGGGCCAGTAATCTGGAAGACGACAGAGAGTTACTGGAAGACACATGCCAGTGGACAATGGGGTAGCGATACGCTCGCGGCTCCGTCGTGCCTGGTTGAAGGAGTTTACGACGTGGACCGGATTCTTGTAGCTGAAAAAATCGCGCCGGAAGGTTTGGCAACGCTCAAAGCGGTGGCCGAGGTAGATGTACGGCTGGACCTGGACAAGGCGGCGCTGCTGGATGTCATCACCGGCTATGACGCACTGGTGGTGCGGAGCGCCACCAAAGTCACAGCGGAAGTTATCGCGGCGGGGTCACGCCTGCGCGTAATCGGGCGCGCCGGATCGGGTGTGGATAATATTGATGTTGATGCGGCCACGCAGCGGGGCATTATGGTGGTAAATGCGCCGGCTTCCAACAATGTTGCGGTGGCCGAGTTGACCATCGGCCTGCTGATCAGTCTGGCGCGACAGATCCCCCAGTCCCATAGCTCGGTAGAAGCGGGCAAGTGGGAGCGGAGCAAGTTTATGGGCTGGGAAGTACGCGGAAAGACCCTGGGCTTGATCGGCCTGGGGCGCATCGGCTCGGAGGTCGCCCGCCGCGCCCGTGGCCTGGAGATGCAAGTGCTGACCTATGACCCGGTGGTCTCGTTTGATCGGGCAACGCAAATCGGCGTGGAGAGTGTAAACCTGGAAGATCTGCTGGCGCGTAGCGATGTGGTTTCGGTGCATGTGCCCCTGGTTGAGAGTACCCGCAGCCTCTTCGATACCAACCATCTTGCCATGATGAAAAAGGGCGCGTATCTGATCAATGCCAGTCGTGGCGGCGTGGTGGACGAGGAGGCGCTGCTGGCGGCCCTCGAAGCGGGGCACCTGGGTGGTGCGGCCCTGGATGTCTACAGTAGCGAGCCGCCGAAGAACAGCGCGCTGGTCAATCATCCCCGGATCATCAAAACGCCCCACCTGGGAGCCTCGACCAACGAGGCGCAGGCGCAGACCGGCACCGATGTGGCCGAAGGTGTGCTGGCAGCGCTGGCCGGGAACTCGCCACGCTATGCCGTAAACGCTCCCTTTGTCGCCCCTGAAGCCTGGCATGTGCTGGAGCCCTACATCCGCCTGGGCCGCCAGATGGCCGCGCTCTGTCGGCACCTGGTGCTGGAGCCGGTGCGCAGTTACGAGTTTGAGTATTGCGGTGAACTGTCAGGTGTTGATACGCAGCCGGTACGCCTGGCAATCCTACAGGGATTGCTGGCCGAAACCAGCGAGCAGCGGGTGACACCGGTGAATGCGCCGCTGATTGCCCGCGAACGGGGCATGCGCATCACCGAGCGCACCTGCCACGAGGCGGAGAACTACCAGGGACTGCTGGTAATCCGCGCCAATACCGCCGACGAACAGCGGGTCTTTAGCGGAACGGTGCTGCGGCATGATCCGCATATCATTCAGGCGGATAACTACTGGGTCGATTTTGTACCTACCGGGGCGCTACTGTTTACCTACCATCGTGATCGGCCCGGTATGATCGGGCGCGTAGGTATGCTGCTGGGCGCAGCGGATGTCAACATCTCCGGGATGTATGTGGGCCGCCAGGCTCCCCGCCAGCGCGCCATGATGGTCCTGACGCTGGATGAACTGCCCTCGGATACGGTGATGGAGGAGATCCGCGCCGAGCCGGATATTGACCGGTCGTATGCAATGGTTCTGTGAGGCGTAAAACATGAAGCGTGCGGCGTGCGGCATAAAACGTGCGGCGTGAACATTGCGCCTGCCTATGTGTCAGAACAGCGTGAAGAGTCTCGTTCCGGGTGAGGCGAGACTCTTCCCATTTTCCCCGTTTGACACTCACCCCGCTTCGGCATACAATCATTCTTGACCAATTCTTTTGATTACTATACAAGATCGGGAGTGACCGGGAAGGCAGTGGCAGTAGACCGACCTGCGCTTGTGCTGCGACAGAATGTCGTAGTCAGATATTTCAGCGTGCCGGGTATGTTGCCTGGTACAACAGGAAGCCCTCCCTCCCGATATTTTTATGACTCGCAAGTCCTGGAGTGAAGGATAACGTCAATGGCGACAGCAGCTATCGAGACACATGGTCTTGTTAAGCGCTATGGCGAGGTGACGGCCGTCGCGGGAGTTGACCTGACGATTGCGCCGCACAACATTTATGCCCTGCTGGGGCCCAACGGTGCCGGGAAGACGACAACAATCAGCATGCTGACGACGCTTGTACCGCCGACGGCAGGCAGTGCGCAGGTTGCGGGCTACGACATCACCAGTCAGGCCCGACAGGTTCGCCGCCGGATCGGCGTTACCTTCCAGGATATCGTCCTGGATCCGGATCTGACCGGGCGGCAGGTGCTCGATATTCACGGCAAACTCTACCGGATGAATCGGCAGGAACGCAAGACGCGGATTACCCGACTGGTTGAACTGGTACAACTGGAAGAAGCCATTGACCGGCGGGTGAAAACCTACTCCGGCGGCATGAAGCGGCGGCTGGAACTGGCGCGTGGCCTGCTCACCGATCCGCAGATCCTCTTCCTGGATGAGCCAACCCAGGGGCTTGATCCGCAGAATCGCATCGGCATCTGGAATTACATCCGCGAACTTAACCGCGAGCGAGGCATGACTCTGCTCCTGACCACGCACTACATGGAAGAGGCCGAGGTGCTGGCGCATGCCGTCGGCATTATCGACCATGGCAAGATGGTGGCCGAGGGCAAGCCCGCCAGTCTGGTCTCCGCGCTGGGAGCCGATGTAATCCGGGTGCATGGCCATGGTGATCAGCAGCATTTCCTCCACACACTCGGCACACTGCCCTTTGTCGAGCAGGTGCAGATCGACGAGCATGATAACCTGGTGCAGGTCTTTGTCGATAACGGTAACCGGCGGCTGGTCGAAGTGGTGCAAGCCGCCAGCGGCAACGGCTTTCGCGTCGAGGATATTGCGGTGGCCCAGCCAAGCCTGGGTGATGTTTTCTTGCGCCACACGGGGCGCACTTTTCGCGATTAGGACAGAACGATGCATGCAACATATGTCATCTGGTCAAAGCATATGACCAAGTTTTTCCGCAATGCCGAGGAAGCGCTCGGACTGGCGATCCAGTCGGTGTTGTGGGTGGTGCTGTTTGGGGTGGGGATGCGCGGCATCGTCACCCAGGTGAGCGGCGGCGATTACCTGGCGTTTATTCTGCCCGGCATTATCGCCCTGAGCGCACTGGCGGGAGCGGTCGGCGGAGGTATGATGCTGCTGGATGAGCGACTGCGCGGCATCACCAAGGAGTATCTAGTCTCACCTATTCCGCGCCTGAGTATTCTGCTGGGCAACGCTGCCAGCACAACAACCAAAGCGCTGCTGCAAGCGCTCCTGATGCTGCTGATCGGCGTGCTGATGGGGGTGCGATTAGCGGGCAACCCGCTGGGCTGGCTGGCGGCCCTGCTGCTGGTGGGACTGTTTGCATTAGGCTTCAGCGGAATTGCGCTGGCAGTTGCGGCTGTCTCGCGCAGCATTATGGGCTACCACGGCATGATCTTCCTCTTCAACCTGCCGCTGCTCTTTGCCTCGAACGCCCTCTACCCGTTGAGCGTGCTGCCGACCTGGATGCGGACGCTGGTACTCTTCAACCCGACAACCTACCTGATCGACGCAGTGCGCGCGCTGGCATTCGGCGCAGAGCCGACACTTGGGCTGTTCAGCAGTACGGCGGTGATCTTGCTGTTTGCAATCCTCGGCATCTGGCTGGCGCTGACAGCGTTTCGCCGCTCGATCCGCCGGTGATTACGCTCAACTCGTAAACGGCGAATTGCGCGATTCACTGCACAGATTCGGATCATCGCAAGCCGCACCTCCACGATACCCAGGTGCCGCTATATTCGCTCCCTTCGATGGTGCCATGGTGATGTAACCCTGCTGCCGGGAACGGCTCGACCACATCGCCTTGTGCAACGTGCTATAATGAGCAACTGAAATCGGCATAGCACACAGTACCGGGGCCAGGACAGTACAGCCTGAATGTGTCATCGCGGCCAGTTACCCCTTTACTCGACTCAAGATACAAACCAGTGGGCTATGTCCGCCACATTGTGCCGGCACAAATCAGGATGATAAATCATAAACCACACACTATGCAGGATCGGCTCGTAGAAAAAGAAATACTGCACGGCACCAACGACGATTATGAGATTTTGAATCTCATCGGGCGCGGTGGTATGGGTGCTGTCTACCGGGCACGACGCACCGGCGATAACTCGATCTGGGCCGTCAAGGAGATGCGTCCACTGCCCAACACCCCCGCCGACGAGGTTGCAGAGAACCGCAAACTCTTTGCTCAGGAAGTTGAGTTGTTGCGGCGACTCGATCATCCGAACCTGTTGCGGCTGGGGGATGGTGATTGAGTTTGTCCCCGGACAGACCCTCGAGGCGCGTATCCGTGAAGCAAATGCGCCGCTGCTGGAGCAGCAGGTAATCGGGTATGGCATCCAGCTCTGCCGGGTACTGCACTACCTGCACTCGCTGCAACCACCCGTGATCTATCGTGACCTCAAGCCGCCGAATATTATGATCACGCCCGAAGGTGTCGTCAAGCTGATTGACTTTGGTGTGGCGCGGACCTACAAGAAACGCAAGGCGAAAGATACGATTGCCATGGGTTCTGCCGGGTATGCTCCCCCGGAGCAGTACGGCAAGGGCCAGACCGATGCCCGCAGTGATATCTATGCGCTGGGAGCCACACTGCTGCACTTGCTGACCAATCAGCCACCGGTTCCGTTGCAACCACCACAGCCGGGCTATATCCGTAAGTTTAACCCCTCGGTTGATCCTGCCACCGAACAGATTATTATCACGGCGATGGCGCTTGACCGCGGGCAGCGCTACCAGACGGGAGCCGAGATGGAGCAAGCACTGCATAGCCGTCTCGACACACCCTTTGTCGATCCGACTGAGCGCACGGTTGTGCCGCCCGCCGTCTCTCCAGCCGCCGCAACTCCAGCCGCCCCGGCCCCGGCCTCCC
>CAKZQX010001003.1 GCA_937141995.1 uncultured Chloroflexaceae bacterium
CCTCCGACGATAACGCTGCAATCCGGCGGCTCGCCGGGAAGATGCCCGCGTTCAGCACCAGCATATCCAGCCCACCGAAGGCCCGCACTACCACCTCGAGGGCCGCCTCCAGTGCTGCGCCATCGGTGACATCGCACGGTAGCCCCTGGAAATCCGGCCGCGCCGGCAGTTGCGTGATCGCCGGGTCGATATCCAGCCCGACCACGGCCGCCCCGCGCGCCAGGAACGCCTCCACACAGGCCCGCCCAATCCCGGAGGCGGCCCCCGTGACCAGCGCCACCTCACCCGCGAAGGGTGGCGGGTTGCCCTGCTTGCGCAGCTTGGCCTGCTCCAACTCCCAATATTCCACGTCAAAGAGATCCTGCGCCGGCAACGCCTGGTACGCTTCCAGCGCGGTGGCTCGCAGAATAATTTCCAGCGTGTGGCGGTAGATATCCGCAACGATAGCGGCATCCTTTGCGGTGCGCCCGACAGTCGCCATGCCCAGATCGGGGTCGAGGATTACGCGGGGGGCCGGATCAAGCATCGTCAGGGGCTGTTCCGCCTGGGGTGCATGCGCGGCGAAGTAGCGCTCGTAGGCCGCGCGGAACCCCTGGACATTGCGGCCCAGCAGCGGCAGCCGTTTGGTGCGAATCACATGATCGGGCGTGGCCGGCCCCTGCTGCGCCAGCGTCGCCAGGTCAGCACGGCGGGCAAAGCTCAGGCAGTCCGGGTCGCGGTGAGTCGCCAGGATCAGTGGCTGCCCGGCAACCGCGGAAATCTCGCGGCGGAGGGCGGCGATCGCCCGGCGCAGCGGCTTTTCCTCTGGTTCCACCGCCGGCAGGCTGATCTGCCAGGCGTTGTGCCGCGCCAGATACTCCTCGGCGCGGGTCACCAGATCGATCATGCGCTCGTAGGCTACCCGTGCCGTCTCGCCAAAGGAGAAGATGCCATGCTTGAGCAGCACCATGCCGATGGTGCCGGCATGCGCTTCGCGTGGGAAGATCTCGGCGCACAGACGGGCCAGCTTGAAGCCCGGCATGCTGTAGGGAATGATCACGACCGTGTCGCCGTACGCCGCGCGGATATGCTCCGCGCCGTTGGGCGTGTTGGTCAGCGCGATCACCGCGTCGGCGTGGGTATGATCGACAAATTTGTAGGGCAGAATGGCATGCAGGATGGCCTCCACCGAGGGCGAGGGCGCGGCGGCATTGGTCATGTTGCTCTTGAGTTCGTTCGCCATCTGCGTATCGGTGAGCGTCTCCAGTTGCGCCAGCCGCAGCAGATGGGCCATCCGTACGGGGGCAAACCCCGGTGCCGCGATGCTCTCCAGATCCCAGCCGCTGCCCTTCACATAGAGAATGTCTTCCGCCTCACCAAAAATATTCGGCTCGCGGAGCTTGACCGAAGTATTGCCCCCGCCATGCATCACCAGCGCCGGCTCCCGCCCCAGCAGGCGCGAGGTGTAGACGCGCTGCTCCAGGTCGCCGGGATAGTGCGCCGCTTCCTGGTCGTTCCAGAGACTCTTCATTTCCTCCCCCATTCCAGAGTTTCACAGTTTGCGTCTTATACCGATTTGTTGTCATAGCCACAGAGAACACCGAGGACGCAGAGATCCTGAACGGAAACGTGCCGCCCCTGCGTGCATAACCCATGTTCTGACTGATTGCTGGTTTGCCGGCAAACTGGTATTACGGGTTGCACCGCGCTTACACCTGATCAGGATCGACGCCGATAGAGCGCAGGTAGTCCGACAGCCGCTCGGCGCGTTGATGCTCTTGCTCGGCACGTTGCCGCTCCGCTTCGTGCCGGCGTTCCAACTCCACATAGCTCACAACCTCCTGCCCGTCAGGGCGGTAGAGATGCAACCCGTCTGCGTCAACGGCAAAGCGCACACCCAGGCGTGAACTGACCCAGCCCTGCATGGCCGCGATCACGCGTAGCCGGTCCTCGTGGCGCTGCCAACCACTCAATTCATTCCTGTCAGGATCGTAGAGATAATACTCTTCCACACCGTAGTCCGTGTAGAATTCCAACTTCTTTGCCATCTCAGTCAGCGAGTTGCCGGGCGAGAGCACCTCAAAGACCACCTGGGGCGCTATGCCCGCCTCTTCCCATTGCAAATATGCGCCCCGGTCGCCTTTGGGCCGGCCAAAGACCACCATCACATCGGGCGCGCGCCGGTTGCCCGGTTCACCTTCCACCGGATACCAGAGCAGATCCCCGGCGACAAACACGTCGGGGGAGTTGCGAAACATGGCATCCAGTCCACCCTGGATCGTGGTGATCCAGCGAAACTGTTTGGTATTATCGGCAATTGGCTGCCCATCACTGGTAGGATAGGTGACCGTTTCGGTCGGCATGACCTGTGTATCGGTCGCCATACAGCACCTCCTGCTATCGGTTGTCTGGAGTGCATTATACCTGATAGGGGAACGCGGAACGAGAACCGAGAACTGGGAACAAAGTTGTAGTACTCTGCGGAGAAGTACACCGACGCGCAGGCCGAGGCGGCGCAACCCGAACAGCAGACCCGTGTCCATCCCCATGCCGATACCGCGCAGCAGGGATAATCCTTAACCATATATCCATATTCGTGGTAGTATGGTAGAGAAAGTTCATCCATTATTTGCCTACAGATACCAGATGCGCCACGCTGCTTGCAGCGCCGGCAGGGAGGAGGAAGAAGTTATGCGCAGTTTACGCATTGTATGGCTGCTGGTGCTGCTGCTGGTGGGGACGAGTTGCGGTGCTACCCCCGCTGACGAGAGCGATGCAGGTACCGGCGACGACGCGCCGGTTACGATTACGCTGGCCTACAACCGCTTTCTGGAGACATCGTTTAGCGATTACCCGCCCCCGCTGGAAGTGATCCGGACCGAGGTGGCCGACCGCTATCCCAACATCAATGTGGAGCTCAACATCGTGCCCGACGATATCGGGGCGCACCGCGATGCCCTCACCGTCTGGATGACGTCGCAGGACGCCACGGTTGATATCTATGGGATGGATACGCCCTGGGTGCCCGAGTTTGGCGCGGCGGGTTGGGCCGAGCCGCTGAACGACCGGCTCCCCGATCTCGAGGAGAACTTTATCACCGCCGGGCTGGATATCTTTAGCTACGAGGGGCAGCGTCTGGGTGTGCCCTTCTGGGGGAGCATCGGCGGAATGTTCTATCGCAGCGATCTGCTGGAGGAGTATGGCTTTGCGCCGCCGGAAACCTACGACGACCTGCTGGAGATTTCCCGCGCCATCACCGCCGAGCAACCCGAACTGACCGGCTTTGTCTGGCCGGGGGCCCGCGCCGAGGCGCTGGTCCAGACCTGGGCCGAGATCTTTCTGGGCTTTGGCGGGCAATACTTCGACGAAGCGGGCAACTGCGCGATTAACGCGCCCGCCGGCGTGGAAGCGGTGGAGTTTATGCGCACCCCCCTGGACGAAGGCATCTCCCCGGCGGCAACCGTCACCTGGAATGCCGAAGAAGCCCGCACCCGCTTTGTGGCCGGCGAGGCGCTCTTCCTGCGCCATAACCACGATATTGTCACCTGGCTGGACGACCCGGAACAGTCGCAGATCGTGGGGCAGTGGGGCTTTATGTCCAACCCGGCCCAGCCTGAGGGTGAGCGCTCCGGGGCCACGGGTGGTTTTGCCTTTGCGATCAACCCCTTTACCGACAACATGGAGGCATCCGTACAGGTGTTGGACGTGATCGCCTCGGAAGCGGTGCAGCGCGGTTTTGCGCTGGCCTGGGGGCCGGTGCAGTATTACGCCGGGCTGTATGAAGACCCGGAGGTGCAGGCGGCCAACCCCAATATCGAACTGATCACCGATGTGTTCGACTCGGCGGCAGCGCGCCCGCCCAGCACCAACTACGCGCAGCTTTCCGACATCCTGCAGGAGGAGTTGCACGCCACCCTGACCGACAGCAAGCCGGTGGCGGCCGCCCTCGATGATGCATGCAGCCGCATCGACGCATTACGCTGAGCCGATGCGCCGCCTGTCACGAAGATTACGCCTGAACGAGCCGCAACTGGCGGTACTCTTTTTGCTGCCGGCCTTGTTCGGGCTGGCCGTTTTTCTCTACTATCCCATCGGGCGCACGCTGCTGTTCAGTCTGTACGATCTGGAGCGGACTACCGAACTCTCCTCCGAGCGGTTTGTCGGCCTGCAGAACTATGCGCAGGTGATGCGTACGGCGCAGTTCTGGCGCTCATTTGGCTACACGCTCTACTTTACGCTGGTGTCGGTGACGCTTGAGTTTGGCCTGGGGTTGGGCATGGCGCTGGCAACCTTCCAGGTTATTCCGGCGTTGCGCGGGCTGCTGCGGGCGATTATTATCATTCCCTGGGCCATCCCGGCGATTATCCAGGCCGCCATCTGGAAGTGGCTCTTTAACAGCGATGTGGGCCTGTTTGCCGATCTGTTGCTGCGCACCGGCCTGGTGCAGGAGCCGCCGCTCTTTCTGGGTACGCCGCTGCCGGCAATGCACAGCGTCATCCTGGCTTATGTCTGGCGGGGCGCGGCGATTACCAGCATCTTCCTGATGGGCGGGCTGGCGCTGGTGCCGCGCCATCTGCACGAGGCGGCCATGGTGGATGGCGCGCGGCCCTGGCTGCGCTTTCGGCGCATAACGCTGCCGCTGATGCTCCCCACGATTATGGTCACGCTGATGTTTCGCACGATTGACGCGCTACGGGCCTTCGAGATTATCTATGGACTGACGGGCGGCGGTCCCGGCACCACCACCGAGGTTTTGAGTTCGTTTGCCTACCGCTTCTACTTCTCCTATGCGCAGTTTGGGCAGGGCTCGGCCTATGCCATCGTAACATTCGCGCTGGTGATGGGCCTGAGCTGGCTCTACATCCGGCGGCTGGTGCCGCATTTGCAGTTGCGAGGACAGTCGGGATGAGCCATCCATACCAATCGCGGCATGCCCGGCATGCCCGGAACCGCTCGCAGCGCGGCAGCCATACGCGCCATCTGCTCTTTTCGCTGCTGGTGACGGCGCTGATCGCCCTCTTCAGCCTGACCCCACTCTACTGGATTCTGCTGACTTCGCTGAAGCAACCCGGCAGCGAGTTTCAAAAGCCGGTGCGCTACTGGCCGGCCGAGATCTCCTGGGAAAGCTACCAGACCGTGCTTGGTCCCGATTTTCGCATGCAGGATGCGATCATCAACAGTCTGATCGTCTCCAGTTGTGTGACGGTGGGCGCGCTCTTTCTGGCGGCGCTGTCGGCCTATGCGATTGCGCGGCTACGCTTTACCTACAAATTCCAGTCGCTGCTGCTGATCCAGGCGGCGGGCATGGTGCCGCCGATTGTGGTCATCGCCCCGACCTTTGTGCTGGTGCGCTCGCTGGGGCTGCTCTCCAGCCTGCCCGGTCTGATCCTGCCCAACATCATCTACAACATTCCGCTGAGCACCTGGCTGATCACGGCCTACTTTGCCGGGCTGCCCTTTGAACTCGAAGACGCGGCCAAAGTGGACGGCTATGCGCCCTTCAGCATCTTCTGGCGGATTATGCTGCCGCTGGCGGCGCCGGGCCTCTTCTCGGCGGGCGTGCTGGCCTTTCTGGGGTCGTGGGGCGAGTTTATGCTGGCCTTCACGGTGAGCCTGGGGCTGCCGGAGGCGCAGACGGTGCCGGTGGCGATCCTGAGCTTCAGTCAGGCGTTCGAGTTGCAGTGGGCCTGGGTTGCGGCGGGGATTGTGCTCTCGCTGCTGCCGGTGATCGTAATTGTGCTGATCTTTCAGCGCCACGTTGTTCAGGGGCTGACCGCCGGGTCGGTCAAGTATTGAGGAGCTATGAGCCAGGTAGAGCTTGTCGGCCTGACGAAGGTGTTTAAGGGCACCGTGGCCGTGGATAATATCAACCTGACCTTTGCGACGGGCCGCCTGACCGTGCTGGTGGGGCCGTCGGGCTGCGGCAAGTCCACGCTGCTGCGGATGATCGCCGGGCTGGAACTGCCCAGCGCGGGCCGGATTATCATCGGCGATGAACTGGTTAACGATATTCCGGTCTGGGAGCGTAACACGGCGATGGTCTTTCAAAGCTACGCACTCTACCCGCATATGACCGTGTTTGATAACATCGCCTTCCCGCTTCAGGCCCGCAAACTGCCCCGCGCCGAAATCCGCGCGCAGGTGGAGCAGGCCGCTCGCTCGCTCGGCATCGCCGATCTGTTGGAGCGCAAGCATCCGGCTCGCGACTCCCTGGTCGGGCATTTTTCTTTTGTTGAGCTGAGTGCTTTTGCCGCTGAACTCAATAAAGAACTTCGGCAGGGCCAGGTGGCACTTACATTACCTGATCAGGAGATTCATCCGGAAGGTATTGTGCACCATGAGGGGTATACCTATGTGAGTAGTGTGCGAAAGGGAATTATCATGCGCTACCAACACGAGCAAGGGGGGGCGGTTTTTGGCGAAAGCCAACAGAGTGCGATGGGAATGGCCATTGATACAA
>CAKZQX010001004.1 GCA_937141995.1 uncultured Chloroflexaceae bacterium
CCGTGATTGGCTTCCGGGTGAAGTTTGTCAAAGGAAGCGGTGTACCCGGCGGCTTCAAGCGCACTCAGCAGCGTGGGTGTCACCAGTCCGGCGCTCTGCTGCGCGGCGCTTAACGCCTGGTACAGCACATCCCACAGCACCGGACTGACCGGGACGGCCTGACCGCCGCTGCGGTTAAGCCGATTAAGTTCGCTATCAGCGCGGAAGCGGCTCAGGCACTGCTCCCATTCGGCAAACCAGTGCGGTACGGCAGACAGATGCGCGGCGGCAGTCGGGGACGCACTATCGAGGATGACGCGTATCCGGCTGCCCATTGCGCGAAATTCCAGGAGTTGCATACGCGGTGCTCAGCGTGATGAGCGGGTAACAGTGACGGGCGCGGGCCGGACGGAACGCTCTGGAGCCGTCACTTCGCGCAGGGTGGGAACGTTCTCCGCCGCTCCACTCGCCGGACTGGTGGTTTCAACCCGGAACGTTGTATCGGTCTCGGCGGGTTGCTCCTGGCCGGCGAGCCCGGCCCAGCCGCCCAGCGTGGCGGCCAGGGCGAAGGCAGCAATCAGTGCTTTGATGCCGCGTGTATCTGTTTTTCGGTGTTGCGCAGTTTTTGCTTGAGCCATTGGTGTATTCTCCCTAATCGTCATAATCTTCATACTCATCGTGATCATCGTCGTATTCCCGGCCATGGTCTGCATCCTCATCGTGATCATCATAGCGGTTGTGCTCGTTCACCCGGGCATAGATGACTTCGCCGGTCGCGGTATCGACATAGACTTTGCTACCGTTGGTAAACTCAACCTCATAGGCCGTTACGCCGTCGTCGTTCTCCAGTTCGGCTTCTTCGACGGTACCGCCACCCAGGTAGTCGCCGGCAATCTGAATAGCCTGCGCACGGTCAACCGGGCCATTGCCTCCCGATGCTACGACTGTTCCGTTGTGAAGCACCTGACCGCTATTGGCATCCACATACACTGCGCCCTGGTCGAGCAGCACTTCGTACGCGACACGCCCCTGGAAGTTGACCAGTTCCGGATCTTGCTGGAGGGTTGCCCCGGTAACGGTATCCCCGGCGATCTTGGTGGCCTGCGCTGCCGAGACGGCCGGGTCAGGCTGCTGCGCGGGTGCCGGCGTTTGCGGTGGGGTGGTCGTACTTGCCAATGCCGGCTCCGCGCCGGCATTCGACTGCATCAGGGAAGCCGCTACACCGCCGGCAATTACGAGTATAAAAGCCGTCAACATAGCCGACACAATTAATGCTGTTCGCTGTTTCATCAAGAACCTCCTGATATTCTGAATAGTTACTGCTTGATTGCTCTCAGGATACCAGGCTATCCTTGGAGTTCCTTTGAAACCGCTGTGAAATTTTCTAATTATTTTCCAAGGGACTGTGCAAGCAGGTCAGAGTTGATGGGAAAATATTTCGGTAGGGACGCGCTTGTGCGCGTCCGCAGGCGCGGAGGATGTTCTGGTAGGGACGCGCAGAAGCACGTCCGCCGGGAGTCGGTGGCAGGTGAAGTTATTCTGTCGGCGCGATATGCCCGAGTTGCGCCAGTCCGCTCAGGGTGTCCCACTCGGCCCAGGCTTCGGCAATGCGTCCGTCTTCTATGCGATAGATGGCGATATGGCCGCACTGGTCGTTTCGCGGTGTTCGCTCATGTCGCAGTGTTCGTGGTCCAAACGCCCACCGCGTAACGCGTGTCAATAACAAAACCTCCCGCATGCGACACGCTGCGGGAGGTCGGGTCTACTACCGGCAAAGTGGCCTGCCGCGCTACCGTCCGATTGCCGGCTGTGGCGAGACCTCAGCGGCCACATCGTTCAGCGTGCGCTCCAGGTGTACCAGTTCACATTCGGCATTGCCATCGCCATTATAGAGCAGCAGCACATATTCGACTGCCGGATTGTAACGGGCGGCCAGGTGGCGTGCCTGGCTATGGTGACACTCCGCGCGGGAGAGATATTCAATCGTCAGGGCAAAATCCGCATTCTCTTGCGGCTGTACCTGCACGGCAAAGACGCCGCGCCCTTGCAACTGGTATGACTTCCAGGCCACGGCACCCCACAGGGCGGCAAACTGCTGGAGGAGGCTGGTGCGTGTGTTCTGGTCCATAAACCGACGGCTCCTTCACTCGTTGTATCGGTACTATTACCTGACTCCAGTGTAGTCAGTTCAGTTACGACAAACAACATGTAGAACACCGTGCAACAGTTGCGGGCGCTACCTTTCAGTGTAGAACTTTTCTAGTAGGGATGCGCTGATGAACTTTGCTGCCGCAGGCGAAGATCACTTTCGTGGGCGTACACAACTGATTTGCGCGCTTACTGCGTAACTTGTGTAATAACGACAGGAGTTACGCGGTGGGCGTTTGGACCACGAACACCGCGATACGAACGAACACCGCGTAACGACCGTGCCGACGTAGATCAGGTAATCCCCCATGTGGCGGAGGATAGCGCCGCCGGCAGGGTGGAAGAAAAAAGCGTCCCATGCTGCCACCCTGCCGGAGGCGAGTCGGGCCGTTTATTCAGGCACATGCCGGGTTGGGAAGCGACCGCGTAACTCGTGTAATATAACAGGAGTTACGCGGTCGGCATGCAAACCGGGCGTTTCACCCGATGCCGGCCCGATTCGCCTGCGGCAGCAT
>CAKZQX010001005.1 GCA_937141995.1 uncultured Chloroflexaceae bacterium
GGCACCACCGGAACGCCCGCCTGGGCCGCCAGTTTGATCACAGCGACAACTTCCTCAGTGCTGGTGGGCAGCACCACCAGTTGCGGCGCATGCGTATCCATCATGCAGCCATCGGCATCGTAGGTTATCAGCGCATCCGGGTCATCGATGACGCCACGCGGCCCTAGCATGCGCCGCAGTTCGGCATTGAGTTGTGAGCTATCCATCGCTCGCTCCTTTGTGGGTAGGGATTGCAACTGCGCAGCCGCGCGTCCCTACCAGAAAACCCTGCTGCGCAGAGACGGGTCGCCTGCAGCGGCATGAGTTGCGGACGCGCACAAGCGCGTCCCTACCGGAAAACCCTGTCCCCTGTTCCCTATCCCTTCCGCGGCTTGCCGGTGGCAATCGTGACATTCGCCGCGTCCTGGTAGATCTTACTGATCGCGGAGTAGTCATCTTTGTTGTAGCCCTGCCCCTCGGCCAGTTCATACAGTTGATAGGCCAGGCCGGTCATCATCATCGGTACCCCCAGGGCTCTAGCCGTCTCCAGGGCGGCCCCCAGGTCTTTTTGCATCAGCGTGGTGGCAAAGCCGGGATCATAGTTATCTTTGAGCATGCGATCCGTGAGCCACTGATCCAGCAGGAAGTTGGCCCCCGCCGACTTCATAATCACCTCGCGGGCAGTCGCCGCGTCCGCCCCGGCTTTCACCGCCATGGTAAAGGCCTCGGCGATGGCGATCATCAGGCTGCCCAGGATGGTGTTGTTGACCAGCTTGACCACCTCACCCATGCCGCTCGGCCCGACGTGAGTCACATTCGCGCCCAGCGCATCGAGCACCGGGCGGGCCTGCGCAAAGACCTCGTCAGCGCCCCCGACCATGATCGCCAGTTCGCCGGTGGCGGCGCGCGCCGGGCCACCACTGATCGGCGCATCCAGCATCTGAATGCCATGCTCCACCAGCGCAGCCGCAATCCGCTGCGATTCGGTGGGGGCGATGGTGCTACAATCAATGACAATCGTGCCGGCTTGCGCTCCGTGGACGATGCCGTCCGCGCCCAGGCAGACTTCATCGACCTGGGGCGCATCGGGTACGCAGGTGACAATGATCTTGCCGGCTGCCGCCACTTCGCGCGGGTTGGCGACTACCTGTGCGCCCTGTTCGCGCAATCTTTCAACTGGGGCCATATTGGTGTGGCCGCACACCGTCAACGCGAACCCGGCCCGCAACAGGGTTGCGGCCATTGGCTCGCCGATAGTGCCCAGGCCAATAAATCCTACGGGTACACTACTCACTGGCGTTTCCTCCCAGCCTTGCTCAAACTACTTCTCCGCAAATGTATAGCGTTTCTGGTTGTTACCGTGTCTGGATCTGTTCATATTGTATCACAGGCGAACCATCCCGCTGTGTGGATGGCACGGCGAGCGTGGTTGATTTCCTTGACATCCCGGCTACAATAAGAGACTGTCTGAAAAGATGATGCGCGTCGGTCCCACGGCATGCGGGGTGCCC
>CAKZQX010001006.1 GCA_937141995.1 uncultured Chloroflexaceae bacterium
GTTACCAGGGTCGTATTGGCGTCGGGCGTATCGGTGAACACCACCCCCTCAGCCGGCAGATTACCGGCATTGGTCATGATAATCGTGTATTTCAGGATATCACCCGCCGACGCCGCGCCATTGTTGTCATTATCGACCAGCAGACTATCATCCTTGGTCGCCGTAAGCACCGAGGAGTCTTCGATCACATCCTCATCTTCCGCCGATACGGGGGAGTAGTTGTTGCCGAAGATATCCTGATAGTTCAGATCAACCGTGTTGAGGAGCGTACCGTCCGCGCCGGGGTTGACCCGCACCGTTACCTGCACACTGCCGGTATTTTCTCCCGGTGTCGCTATGATCAATTCATTGATGTCAATATTGAGCAAACCGGGGTTTGTCTCCGTACATGTCCCGGTCAGGGGGGCATCAATCTCACATGCGACAAAGGTCGTATCTTCGGGCAGTTGATCCGTCAGGTTGATCCGGGCCGCAGCGCCGGGCGCATTACTGGTACCGGAGGTGTTGGTAAATGCCAGGGTATAGGTCAGCAGATCATTCGGGCGTACCACCGTGACCCCATCGTCTTTAGCCACCTCCATCTGCGGCGTAGGGGGTTGGTCATAAAAGATCGCCTTATCTCGCTCACCCTCAAAGATATACTGGTTGTCTTCGTTGGTGCAAACCTCAGCGCTCCAGACTCCCCCCTCACCTTCCAGAACCTCTACCACATCGCCCACCCGTTCAGGCGGAGTGTTTGCGCCGCTAGCTTTATTCCAGACAGCCTGCCCCGACAGCGTGCCCTCAATTTCACGCCCGGTGGAGGTGTAATAGTTGATACTTTCACGATTATCCATATCGAAGTTGTGCAGAACAACTTCCGAAGCCGTTGCATCAACCTGGAAGTAAAAAGTCTGACACTCCGGACTGGCATGCTGGAATGATACCTGGAGCAACCCGACCAGCAACTCATCGCCGGTTCCCGGAGTGCCATCAAGATCATCTATTAATTCCGCGCCGCCATCAACGAGTGCCGACTGATCCGCGCCAATCCCCGAGCATGCACCACCCACACAATCAGGATCATAGCCTACGCGCAGCCGCCAGCTCTGCTCATCATCGTCCGAAGTCGTTGTCTCAACCGTATAGGTTGTTGCCAGGGCCGTACTGCAATCAACTTGCGGCACAAATGTCGCTAACTCTACCCATAACCCATCCGTCCCCCCGGTGGGGGTGTAGGTCTCCGTCGCCAGGATCGTCGTACCCTGTTTCAGGGTAAAAGTCGTGTCATCCGGTTCATCCGCAACTTCGTCAATATCAATCACCGTACCCGACTCAAGTGATTCGGGATCAAACAGAGCTACCGTAATGGGACGATTAGCCGGCCAGGTACAGGGAACCTCAAAGCGAATAATATGCGGCTCATTCGCACCATCCACATTGGTATAGAAATCACCATTTCCGAGAGGTGCATTCGGACCGCTTGTCTGGATAAATGCCACACTACCGTCAGGCGGAATCTCAACCGCATACACATCACGTCCACCGACCAACAGTGCAATACCTGTCAAGACAAGAAGCGCCCGCAGAACGGGCGTGTAGAACGGCTTCATCTCTTCCTCCTTGTAAGGCTATTAAGTCCGGCTCACAGTCCAAACATTCTTTCTGACAATCGGGGATAACCTTTCGTCACAAACATTCGTTACAAGCAATTGATAGAGATCCTATGATTGACACGAGTTACGCAGTCGGTGTGCAAATCAGATATGTCCTTCCGTGATGACATGCGTTACAAGGAGAGACCGCGTAACTCCTATGATTGAAGTAAGTACTATAGTACTACAAAAGCGCCGTACTATGGTACCACAAGATATTGCAGTTGTATAGTAACCAAATTGTTGTATTTCTATTAAAATTAGAAGAGCTTTTGTTAGCGCAAGCGGTGTAACTATACACCATAGTAAGTTTACACAGCAGAAGCACGCAACCTCTTGCATATGCCATTTGATGTGGTATGATTGCATGTGCAAAATACGCAATCATGTCGTACCATAGCGACATAGGCGTGAGTTGACAATTTCTACATCACCACTCGCCACAGGAACTGCAGTTCTCATCCTGGGAGTGACGGATCGTTTACACGCGCAAGGAGAAAGTTTATGGACACACAGCACGCTACTACTACCGGGCATGAACACGACGACATAACTGCCAATCCTCCCGCTCCTCCACGTAAGCGGTATGCCCGGATTGCACCGCTCTACAAGGCCATGATCTGGACATCATTTGCGCTCAACTTGCTCCTGTTCATTGTCGTCGGGGTGCTGGTGGGCCTGGTTGTGACCCAGCGCAATGAGCTCACCACGGTTGTCGGCAGCACACAACGATTTGCCGGGAACAATATTGCCGAGTTGCAGGATGTGGTTGCCGAATTACAGGCAGCGCGCATTATCTATACCGTTCCGTTGGATACGCGTATTCCGATTGTGATCGATGTGCCGATTCAGCAGACCACGGTAGCGACCTTAACAGAACCCATTCCTCTGAATGTTCCGGCCAGCATTCTTTTTCCGGCCGGGGGCGGCAATCTGAATGCAACAGTAGGGATTCAACTGCCCGCCGGGCTGCAACTGCCGATTGCGCTGGATATGTCGGTGCCGCTGGAGACTTCTATCCCGGTGCAACTCGATGTGCCGGTGAATATTCCGCTGGAGGAGACTGAACTGGGTCCGCAATTTCAACGCCTGGGCGCGGTGGTGGAGCGCCTGGTGACACCGGCAGAGCCACTGTTGATCCTGCCGGAGGTGCCACCCGACAGCAGTATGAATGCATCTTCCGCTGAAGAAGTGCCGGAAGTACCAAACATGGAGCCGACTGTGTCGGCGGCACCCGCCGACACCTAAGCACCGGCATCCCGCCAGGGGCTCACTGGATGGGAGTATGCCGAAGTCATTGCCCGCCATTGATTCATTCGTTGTAACGCCGGGGTTTTAACCCGGCGTTTTGTTCTCTGGTATTGTGTAAGGAGGAGTTAGACGGTTATGCGCTATCTGCAGTTTATTGTCCTTGTCG
>CAKZQX010001007.1 GCA_937141995.1 uncultured Chloroflexaceae bacterium
CGATCAAACTGGGTGTTTGTGTCCGATAAAGGCCGGCTTCGCCTGCGGCAGCATGGTACGTGTTGATCTTTGTTTCCAAAACATTTGCACGAAGTGCAAATGTTTTGGAAACAAAGATAGTTTCTTCCGCCCTGCCGGAGACGACATTCCCTTCCAGGTCAGTGACCGCGTAACGCGTGTGATTGAGTCGTCAGATTATCGGATCATCCGCGTGGATGTTAGCGCTTCACTACAAAGGTATCAAGAATACGATCAAGTGCCTCAACATCCGCCTCGCTGACAACCTGAACCTGGACTAACCCCAGGAAGGACGCATCTTCCGGTTCAAACGCAACCACCAGCAGCGCCGTATCGGTACCGTCACAATTTATCCAGACATCATAGAAGCCGATGTAAAGCGAGTCTTCGTATGCTTCACGTCCGTCATAGGTACAGGTATCGTTGAAAGCATTAGCATCCAACAGTTCATTTGGTCCCATCTGCTGCCCCAGCGTCTCCGATGCACCCAGAAACATGCCGGGGGTTGTCCAGGTAGAGGAAAACTCATCGACGTTGGGAGCCGCCGAGACTGCAACCCCAATTTCCTCTTCATCCATCACCCAGGCTGCCCCGCGGGTATCAATCCAGGCAGCAGGCACCTCAACTTCAATCACACCCGTGTCGTCGGTGAGAGTCTGGTAACTTTCATAGGAAGTCGCGTCTCCCTCATTCTGCGGGACCGACTCGGCCTGCGCAAAGGAGAAGCTCTCTTCTAATTCGCGGCCATTGATCTGTCCTTCCAACACCTGCTGCGTCTCTGAACGCACCACCTCAATAGCGAGGGTGTCACTGGGACTGCGACTACGTAAGATATCACAATAGTCGGTCATGGTACCGTCAGTTGCCAGCACCAGTCGCTCCAGTTTGGTCAAAACATCCCCCGGCTGCACTCCGGCCTCGTCCGCCGGTGAGCCGGATTTGACGGACCAGACCCAGATACCGGAGAGATCATCCGAGGTAAATGCCTCACCATTGATACCAATCGAGGTAATATCTTCGTTGGCTTGCAACTGCTCAATAATCCGAATCGCTTCGTCACGGGCGATGGCGAAGTACTGGCTGGTCTCCGACGATCCGGCATAGTTAATGCCAACCACTTGCCCCGCCTGCGTCACCAGCGGGCCGCCCGAGTTGCCGGGATTGATCGTGGCGTCGTGTTCAAGCACCGCATCAACCGAGGCCCAACTGGTCTCGCCGCTGGTTTGCGCTTTCGAGACAATGCCGCGCGTCAAGGTAAACTCCGGGTCGCCCAGTGGAAATCCGGCGGCAAAAATATCCAATCCCACCTTGACTTCATCGTCGTACCACTCCAGGTAGGGGAAATCCTCGCCTTCGATATCAATCACGGCCAGGTCCGAACATTCGGAGGCTCCCAGGATGCGTGCATTCCGGGGCTCGTCTTCGCCGCCAACATATACCTTGATCAGCGCTGCCCCGGTGACAACGTGGTTGTTGGTGACGGCCAGACCACTCTCATCAACAATGAAACCCGATCCACTTCCAGCCACGTTAAACATCATGCCCTCACCCGGATCAGCAAAGGTGCCCTGCGATTCTATCTGTATAACCGCGGCTTTTACTTCATCCAGCGAGTTAATGGCGGTGCTGACTGCAGTTGGGGTGGATGCGGGCGTGGCCGTCGGTTCCGGCGTCGCGGTTGGCGCAGCCGCACCCGGCAGCACGCCACATCCGCTGAGCGTTATAGCCGACAGCAGCAGCAGAATACTAGTCAGTTTCATCAGACTAAGATGTGTGGCTTCTCGCATGACTTTCTCCTGTTAAAAACCTCGGATCTGAAGGTGTACGAATACATGAGGACCGAAGACAGTATCCTGATGAATATAATGATCAAGGGTAGCAGCTCCTGTCGTGCTGCCTTCAGGTAGATTTCCGGCAGCACAGCGGCCTGGAGGTAGCACGACAGGAGTTACACAGAGCATCGTTTCTCGTTATCAAATTCATCAGTAGATAGAGACAGGATGGGTGAGCTACAACCGAAGGTAAGGAGTTGTGCCAATCTGTCACGGCGTCAACAATGGCTGGTATAGTGAAGCCAGGCGTTGCTCTCCCGACGGGCGGAGTGAAGCTCAACTATGCGTGATAGCTATATTACGCTGTTAATATGAAGTTTGTCAAGAAAAAATCCAGTTAAAATGTTGCTTTTAAACGCAGAGGCAGATTCCCGGCAGCATCCCTGCCCCTGCTTATATCGTGATCGACTGACCTGGCGCATGATAGACCGGTAAACCCATGACACTCGGAGGATAATGTGGGATTACGCCCCATCCCGCAACACCAGTCCGGCGCGGGGCGGCAGGCTGATCATAAGTTGCGTATCCGCCGATGTGACATTACCCTCTCCATACACCCGCGCAACCTCTTTGAGCGAATGTCCCGGCGCAAATGCATCAACTGCAATCTGGACATCGCGGGGTTGTTCGGCAACATTGACCGCAATCAGCAGCGTCTCGGCAGCGTTGCTGCGGGCAAAGGCATACACACCATCGGCGGCGTAGAGGCGCTGATACCGGCCTGTACGCAGCGCCGGATGGTTGTGGCGCAACTTGATCAGATCGGTGTGATAGGCCAGCACCGCCTGATCCCAGGTCTCCGGATGCTCCCAGGGAAACGTCCGGCGGCAGTCGGGGTCCTGATTGCCCCGCAGCCCTATTTCATCACCATAGAAAATGCTGGGCGCGCCGGGGAAAGTCATCAGCAGCAGCGTCGCCAGATGCACGCCGGCCGCGTCCCCCCCGGCAATATTAATCAGGCGGGCCGTGTCGTGGCTGTCAAGCAGGTTAAGCTGGGTCAGTTGAATCTCCCAGGGATAGAGTTGCAGCAGCCAGTCGATCTTGTCGGCATAAGCTTCAGCGTTCAGGGCCGGAATCGGATCGTAACTGCGATCCGCCACCAGTTCGCTGACAACACGCTCCCCCACAGTGAAAGCAATCACAGACTCCGTAAACAGGTAGTTCATCACGCCGTCAAACTGGTCGCCCTGAAGCCACTGACGCGAGTCCCACCAGACCTCACCGACGATGTAAGCTTCCGGATTAATCGCCTTGACCCGGCGGCGAAACTCTTCCCAGAAGCCGGGGGTGTGGATCTCAAAGGGCACATCGAGCCGCCAGCCGTCAATTCCCTGGCGCAACCAGTACTCGGCCACCTGCATCAGATACTCGCGCACCTGTGGGTTGTCGGTGTTGAACTTGGGCAGCGCGCGGTTGTTGCCCCAGGCCAGGTAGTTGGCGATGCGGGTGCCGTCATAGGCGCTCAACGGCCAGCTCTGGATGGTAAACCAGTTGAGCCAGGGCGAAGATGGTCCATTCTCCAGAATATCGTTGAAATAAAAAAACCCCCGACTGGCATGATTAAACACACCATCGAGGACAACTTTCATGTTGCGCTGGTGAGCGGCCTCAAGCAGTTCATGCAGCGCGGCATTCCCGCCCAGCAGCGGGTCTACCTGGTAGTAGTCGTGGGTGTGGTAGCGATGATTGCAGGCCGACTGAAAGATCGGTGTAAAGTAGACCGCCGTGACGCCCAACCGCTCCAGATAATCGAGCTGCTCAACGACCCCCAGCAAGTCACCGCCCTTGTAGCCGGATGGCGACGGTGGCGTATCCCAGGGCTCCAGATTATCCGGTTTGGCAAGCCGGCTGCTCTGCGCAAAGCGATCCGGGAAGATCTGGTAGAAAACCGCATGCTTCACCCAGTCAGGCGTTTGAATAATCATGCTATCCTTCCTTTCAAATAACAGCAATTACGCGGTGGGCGTTTGGACCACGAACACCACGACATGAGCGAACACCGCGCAACGGCCAATGCTGCCATGTATCCGACGATCCCGCATTTGGCGGGAGATATCGCCTCCAGCAGGGACGAAGACGGCGTTCATCCAGGATCGCGGTACACTGCCGGGAACGCCCGATCCGCTTGATAAACGGTGAGAATATCGTCCAGATACGCCATCCGGGAGTCCCGGCTTTAGCCGGTGAATATCTGCCAGGGCCGCAGTACACTGCCGGGAGCGCTTGATCCGGCTAACGAACGGTGCATACAATGCACCCTACTACTTTGAGAAGATAACCCAGATATGCCATCCGGGAGTCCCGGCTTTAGCCGGCGAATATCTGCCAGGGCCGCGGTACACTGCCGGGAACGCCCGATCCGCTTGATAAACGGTGAGAATATCGTC
>CAKZQX010001008.1 GCA_937141995.1 uncultured Chloroflexaceae bacterium
CAACCACCCGGTTTGTCATGCTACCGCACAGGTTCTGCTATGTGAAAGGTATTGCCCCATCATGACCAACCCGTTTCAAACAGTCTCTGAGACCCGCGCCGGCAACTCCCGGCGCGGGTCTCTACGCATGTAGCTCCGCTTCAGGCGAAAGCAATGATGCTTACGATCCTATATCAAGTTCCAACAAAAAATTGACCAGACCGGGAAACAGAATTATTAGGATGAGAATGCAGACCTGGATGAGAATAAACGGAATCGCCCCGCGATAGATATTTCCGGTTGAAATCTCCGGCGGAGCTACACCACGCAAGTAGAAGAGCGCAAAGCCAAAAGGCGGCGTCAGAAACGAGGTCTGGAAGTTCGCGCCGAGAATCACGCCAAACCAGATCAGATCAACATCCAGTGCGAGAGCAACCGGCACAAACAGCGGAATGACGATAAAGGCAATCTCGAAGAAATCGATAAAGAATCCCAGGAAGAAGACAATCAGCATACTGGCGATCATAAAGCCCCAGAACCCGCCGGGCAGATTGGTCATAATATCAAATACAAAGCGGTCGCCCTCCAGTCCCCGGAACACCAGTGCAAACGCTGTTGAGCCAATCAGGATAAAAATGACCATCGTGGTGACACGCATCGACGCATCGGCCACTTCGCGCAGGGTTTGCCAGGAGAGCCGTCGGTTGGCCGCGGCCAGCAGCGTTGCGCCCAGCGCGCCGACCGATCCTGCCTCGGTTGCGGTGGCAACTCCGAAGAAAATGCTGCCCAGCACGGCAACAATCAGGAAGAGCGGTGGCACCATGACCCTCGCCACCCGCAGTGCCAGGGTTCGCCCGCTCATCGTGCGTTCGGAGAGCGGTAGCGCCGGTGCAAGTTTCGGCTTGATCTGGGCAATCACAAAGCAGTAGAGCGCAAACGCGCCGGACATCAGCAAGCCGGGAATAAGCGAGCCGATAAACAGATCGCCGACGGAGACGCCGAGTTGATCGCCCAGCACCACCAGCACAATGCTGGGCGGAATTATCTGGCCGAGCGTGCCTGACGCGCAGATCACGCCACAGGCCAGATCACGGTTGTAGTTGTAGCGCAGCATAATCGGCAGCGAGATCAGCCCCATCGCCACCACCGTCGCGGCAACGACGCCGGTGGTGGCCGCCAGCAGCGCGCCGACAATCACCACTGAGACTGCCAGGCCGCCGCGCATCGGCCCAAACAGGATGCCCATCGTTTCGAGCAGGTCTTCGGCCAGACCGGACTTCTCCAGCATCGAGCCGAGAAAGATAAAATACGGAATGGCGAGGAGCGTAAAGTTGGACATGATGCCAAAGACCCGCGAGGGCAACCCCCGGATCAGAACCGGATCAAACAGATCCAGCGCCACCCCGACAATCCCAAAGATAATTGCTACCCCACCCAGCGAAAAGGCCACCGGATAGCCCAGCGCCAGCAGCGCCAGCGCCGCCAGGAACATCATCGGCCCGAGCGCTTCGAGAAAGATATCATACATCGTGCGCCTCCGTTACGTAGCCTGATCGCTGATCGGCTCGTCCGCCGAGTGCAGGTGGCCGGTCAGCATCGCCACATTTTTGATGATTTCCGAGATGCCCTGGATAATCAGCAGGCTAAAGCAGAAGATAATCACGGTTTTGAGCGGGTAGCGCGGCAGGCCAAACGGGTCGGGTGACTGCTCCTGGATCTGCCAGGAGAAGATCACGGCACTCCAGGAGAAGTGGATCATCAGGATGCTAAAGGGAATGAGGAAGAAGATCGCCCCCAGCAAATTGACCAGAATTTTGCGCCGGGTCGGCCAGTTTCCATAGAAGACATCGACCCGCACATGCCCGTTGTGCTTGAGCACATAAGCCGATCCCAGCAAAAAAATGATCGCAAACAGATACCATTGTAGTTCGATGAAGAGATTCGAGGAGAGATTACGCCCGACCAGCCGCCCGATATAGCGCCCACCAACATTCCACACGCCGACCAGGATCACCAGCGGCACCAGCCAGTAGGTGAACTTGCCCAGCTTTTCCATAAAGTCATCAATGACCTGCGACAAGCGGAGCAGTGCTTGCAATAGCGACCTTCCTTTCCATTTCTGAAATCTATTCGATCAAGGCCTGGTGAAAATACCTTTTAAATACTACGCGTTACGCGGTCCCTGACCCGGAAGAACATGTCGCCTCCGGCAGGGCCGAAGATTCCAATCTTTTTCACGAGCATGTTGCACAACGTGCAACATGTTCGTGAAAAAGAAAAGTACCATGCTGCCGCAGGCGATTCTGCTTTTTGGTAGATCAAATGCCTGGTTTGAACGTCCACCGCGTAACTTGTGTTAAATAAGTTCGTGCAAAGCCGCAAAGAGCGACAAAAACTGTGTAAACTTTGCGGCTTTGCGCGAGCTAATCCAGCCATGTTTGAAAGGTATTGGGCTTAGTAACATGTCGCATGCCGGTACACGCCCTCTCCGGCACGCGCGCCCAAGATTACCGGGGCGCGGCACTGCTTCTCCCGGATGGTTCCGGCAGATGTATCCCAGATCATCGGCTACCATGCAGGGCAAACACAACCGCGCGTATCATTTGGTATGGACTGCACCGGAAAGTGGATAAGGAGATGGGGCAGGTTGACGCGACAGTCGGGGTTGCGCTATCGTATTTCATGAACTGTCATACATCGGGGCGCACATCCTGCATATGGCACATAAAACCTGCCGGACGGCTATTTTTAGAGCGCAGCATAACGCGCCAGGTTCGATTGTACCGGAGGGGAAAGGGCTCGTGTAATGGGCCGCATTTTAACGGTTTGCGGAAGTTCTGTCAATAGCATATGTGAGGTTACACCTGATGATATACCGCCTTTTGTTATTCTTCTTGCTTTTGCTGATGGGGTGTCAGGCCGGGGCCGCATCAACCGCCACACCAATACCATCCGCTACGGCGGCTATCCCGAATCTGGCTGCCGCCACAACGCCCTGGGTACGCGCCCCCCAGATCTCAACCAGTGCGCCACCGCCGGCTCCCGCAGCTTCGCCCACCGCGCCGCCTGGTGTCACCACCACGCCTACACCGACCGCTACACTCGCACCGCCAACAGCGGTTCCAACCGCGCCACCAACGCCGGTGCCACCAACGCCGGTGCCACCGCCGGCTCCCCCCGTTCCGGCCTACGGCTACCCGATTGGCCGCCCCGGCCGTCTCCCCGGCGCGGGGTTTTTTGTCCGGCATGGCTACCAGGTTGAGAATACCTGGTTTAATCCGGGCTACTGGCACACGGGCGAAGACTGGTATGCGCGGGAGGGTGATACAGCCGGCGCGCAGGTCTATGCAATTGCGGCGGGGACGGTTGTGTATGTGGGGGCAAACTACCCTGGTCGCGTAGTGATTGTCGAGCAGGACGATGGGCTCTTTTCAATGTACGGACATCTCGATCCGGCCGTCGCTGTGCAGGTTGACCAGCGCGTGAGGCGGGGCGATCTCCTGGGGACGATTCTGCGGCGAAGTGACGATGTGCCCAACCATCTGCATTTTGAAGTGCGTACATTCCTGACCAGTCGGGAGGTGAACGGCGCCGCGCCGCGCTACGGCTTCCGCTGCGGTGTGCAATGCCCGCCGGGGCCGGGCTACTGGCCGATTGGCGCGCCGGATCTGCCGAGCGACATGGGCTGGCGCAATCCAACCCATGTGATTAACAATCGCATGTTCCCACCGGATGCCGGCGCACCCCTGGCTGAGGTGCAGGTGGTGGCCCAACCTGTGGCGCAGGCCGTGACGCTCTGGTCAGCGCCGCCCGGAGCAGAGCAGACGGCGACGGGAGAGTTGCCGCTGCAACCGGAGGCGCGCTTCCCACTGCTGGCGGTCTGGACCGGCCCGGAGAATAGTCGCGGCACCAGCGCCGAGGCGTATCAACTCTGGTATCGCATTGGCTTGCCCGACGGCGGCAGCGGCTGGGTGCCGGCACTGGTTGCCTCGGATTTTGAGACGGGCGGCGATGGGCGTCCGGCGACCCTCTTTTTTCACTTTGTGCCGGTGATGGGGGCGGCGGGATCAGAACCGGGTGCCTGACATAATGCCGGATGCGGATATGGAGTGCGGGAGCCATGCTCCCGCCTACATCCGGAGGGACTGCGGACGCGCAGAAGCGCGTCCCTGCCCAATCGCCAATCCCTAATCCCCAACTCCCAGTCCCCAGGCAGCGGCATCTGATCAGTTATTCTGAACCAGTCCACCACCTACCCAGTTGCCTGGCCCGGGTGCGGTACGGTTTACGCCGCCGCTTACCGTTGCGGCGGTACCGCTAGCCGTATTGGAACTCCCACCACTAACAACTGTACCTTCACCACTGGTCGTGTTGGATACCCCACCGCTAATCGTTGTGGCGAGACCGTTGGTGGTATTGCGTTGACCGCCCGTAATACTGGTCTGCCGACCGGCGGCGATATTGACTGCCCCACCGCTGATCGCGGATTCAGTTCCGCCGGCCGTGTTGTCACGTCCGCCACCAACCCATGCCTGTATTCCCGTGGCCTCATTCAGGGTGCCACCGCTGACGCCGGCATAGTTGCCACTGGCAAGGTTGCCGTCGGCTGTATTGGGACCGCCCCCGCCGCTCACGGACGTGGCAAAGCCGGTGGACCGGTTATTCCGCCCGCCGCTCACGCTGGCGAACGGCCCGCTGATGGTGTTGGTATGGCCGATGACCAGACCGCCAAAGCTACTGTAGGTATGCTCAATGCCGACAACCAGGTTATGCGATCCAGTGCGATTATTCGCCGGGCCAGTGTCCTCGTTGTAGCCGATAATCAGGTTGCCCCGGCCGTTGCCGGTCCCGTTGGTTGAGTCGGTGCCGTTGCGGATATGCAGGTTGGCTCCGGTGATGAACATGTCGGTGGCGGTCACGGTGACGTGCTGCAACTTCTCCTCAACCGCAGCCAGGCGTGTGTCCAGATCCGCCGCAGTGATCGTCTGCACCTGCTCCTCGACCGCGACCAACCGGGTTGTGACATCGGTCAGGTTATTGGTATTGTTTGCCACCTGTTCCTCAACGGCGACCAGTTGGGCTTCCAGATCGGCCACGTTGTTGTTCTGTACCTGTTCCTCAACGGTGGACAACCGGGTTTCCAGCGCGGCCAGACGGTTCACAACCTCATTCAGTTGGACTTCCAGCACCGCCGCATTTGCGGCATACTCGGCGCGCAGGGCATATGGCACGCCGGCGATACGCTGGTTTGGTTCCAGTGCTTCAAAGGGTCCATCGGGCGCCGTGCTGAACCAGACCCGCAGATAGGTCGCGCTCTGCGGAAAAACGCTTTGATCCAGCGGTGTGCGCATCCCGGCGAGACTGGTATCGCCCAGCAACAGGTTGAACAGGCCGTTGCTCACCGCCAGTTCGACCACCGCTCCCGGCTCGCCGCCGGCGGTGCCGTCGTTGGCCCAGTAGTTCAGACTGCCATCGCCCGAGGGACTATCGACAATGGCAAATTTGAAATAGCCCGCACCGCTGTAGGGCCCACCGTCCAGTTCGACCAGTCCCTGGTAGCTGATCACATGCGGTGTGGCTGGGGGCACCTGCGCGGGTACGAGCGGTGCAGCTTCGGTGGCGAGCGCCTGCCACAGCAACACGGTGAGGACGCCAACCAGCAGCCAGGGCAGTCCGTTTTTCAGCGGGAAAAGCATCGTCTTCATCACCTTGATACCTCCAGTATCTGTATAAAACAGCATAGATCTTCGTGTGATCGTCTGTTATCTGTTTTTTAGTGTAGAAAGATGGAATGAATGACCAGGGGTAAATAGACAGCATTGTCCACCGGCGTCGTCGGGATGTCTGCCGGCGTGCGTTCACGCGCCTGCCAGTAGCCGGCCCGCAGCGTAACGCCGGGCGATATAGACGTGCCGACAACCGGCTGGCCCAGGGTGCCGTTGAGCGCTATGCGCTGCCCGGTGGTAGGCCGGCCGCCGCTCCCAACGACCTGCCGGACCAGTGCCGCGCGGGGCACGGTGTCGGCCATAACCAATCCACTGCCGAGCCAGATAAACATCAGCAGTATACCGGCCAGAAGAATGCGGTTCCTGGTTCGCATTGTGTGGTATCCTCCTGCTACAGGATGACCGATCGGTCACGATCATTCCCGCAGCGTTACCCGATGATGGAGCAGAGCTCTTCTCCTCCAGGTGCAGTGTAAGGGCATTGGAGCGGAAATGCACTCCCTCACGATGGTAGTTGTGGAGATAGGCGCACGATAGTCAGCGCCGGGGGGGCCTATCATGCCATGATAGGCCGGGGGCAAACGATGTGTGGTGTGCGGTCTGCCGGTGACATATCACCTGCATTCATGCTGCTCGTAACACCCTGTCCACCGCGCATCCCGCGTGCCGGGTGATGCCGATAAGTTCCGGCGTTCCACGGCGCAGCATGCCGCAACGAAACCTCAATATCATACTGACCGGCGGAAGGCATCTCACTGCAAGGCAGTGCGTCATCAAAGAAAGCAGTGCAGTACATCGCGTGGCACGGTGGCATTCGTACATTGGTGGTTCTCTTCGGGGCAGTTCTGTCCCGCGTGGGCAACAGCCGCGCCGCCGCGCGTCATTCCCCAAACGCCAAACACTGATCCCCACCCCAGGCAGATCAATTCCGGCTGTGGATCTCTTCCGACTCGGTGCTGATCTGCTCGTTCTCGAAGCCGAAGGTATCGGCAACGATGTAGAGCGGTCGGCGTTTCACCTCGTCGTAGATGCGGCCGAGATACTCGCCGATAATGCCGAGGAAGATCAGTTGAATGCTCCCCAGGAACAGCACCGTGACCAGCGTTGAAGCCTGGCCGTAGAAGGCCGGGTTTGACGCGTTGATCAGGCGCAGCATAAACACGATCACCAGGAAGAGCAGGCTGAGCAGCGCGACGATAAAGCCAAAATAAGTTGCCAGTTGCAGCGGCAGATAGGAGAAACTGGTGATCCCGTCAAAGGCAAAGCGCAGCATCTTACTGAGGGGGTATTTGGTGGCACCGGCGGAACGCGCGTTCCGCTTGTAAGGCACCCCGGTCTGCTTAAAACCCACCCAGACTGATAAGCCGCGCATAAAGCGGTTGTATTCGCGTACATTCTTCAGCGCTTCGATCACGCGGCGATCCATCAGGCGGAAGTCCCCGGTGTCGATTGGGATTTCAACGCTGGTAATTTTGGCAATCAGGCGATAGAAAAAGGTTGCCGTTATCTTCTTAAACCAGGTCTCGCCCGCACGTTCGGTGCGCACTGCGTAGACCACCTGATACCCTTCGCGCCAGCGCGTAATCAGATCGGGTATGACCTCGGGCGGATCTTGCAGATCGGAGTCGATCACAACCACTGCCTGGCCCTGGGCATAATCGGTACCTGCCGTGATTGCGAGCTGGTGTCCAAAATTGCGGGAGAAGTTCACAATCTTGACCCGCTGATCCTGCTCATGGAGCCGGTACATTATCTCCGGGGAGCGGTCACGGCAGCCATCGTTGACCAGCACAATCTCGAACGGTTCGCCCAGTGGCTCCAGTGCCGCCACCACCCGGCGGTAAAACTCCGGGAGGATTTGCTCTTCGTTAAAAACAGGCGCAACCACCGAGAAGCTCGGACGCGCCTGGTCCGAGCACTGCACCGGGTGGGGCATATCATTTGTCACCATCTGCATAGAGCCTCTGTTCCTCGCATTTCAGGCAGACCTCAGACATTGACTATCTGCCATTGTAGCATGGCCGGCGCAAGTATGGTTAAGCGGTCGATGATCGTTCTACGCAACCTCGGTCATCTCTTCCCAGTTGCGCCCGACCTCCAGATCCACCTTGAGCGGCACGCGCAACGGGCAGATCTGCTCCATCACCTCACGCACCAGATGCTGTACTTCGTCCGCTTCCGTATCGGGAGCCTCGAAGATTAACTCATCGTGGACCTGCAGCAGCAGCCGGGTGCGTAAC
This sequence comes from uncultured Chloroflexaceae bacterium, assembly GCA_937141995.1. Classification (GTDB taxonomy): domain Bacteria; phylum Chloroflexota; class Chloroflexia; order Chloroflexales; family Chloroflexaceae; genus CAKZQX01. The sequence goes on from CAKZQX010001008.1 coordinate 7,946, forward strand.
CGGCGGCGCTTCAGTTCTTCCGCTACCCGGATCATCGCCAGCTTCATAATGTCGGCGGCGGTCGCCTGGATCGGTGCGTTGATGGCCTCGCGTTCGGCGGCCTGACGACGCTGCCCGTTACTGCTGGTCAGCTCGGGCATGGAACGGCGGCGACCAAAGAGTGACTCGACATACCCCTGGGTGCGG
>CAKZQX010001009.1 GCA_937141995.1 uncultured Chloroflexaceae bacterium
CGCCCAACCGCGCCGTTCCCGCCGTTCCCTGGAAGAATACCCGCTGAATCACGCCGTAATCACCAGTCGCACACCAATTATTGTGAATGACACCAGTCGTGACCCGCGCTGGCAGACGACCGCGCATCTGCAGGCACCCGCATCCTGGATGGGGACACCCCTGATCGTCAAAGACCAGCCGATTGGCCTGCTGGCGTTGATAAAACGTCAGACCGGCTTCTACCAGGAAGAGGATGCGGCCCTGATGGCCGCACTCGCCAGCCAGGTTGCCGTCACCCTTGCGCATGCCCGCCTCTACGAAGAATCGGTGCAACGGATCGAGCGTGAGATGGCCCTGGCGGAAGAGATCCAACGGCATCTCTTTCCCAGCGTTGTGCCTCAGATCGACGGACTGCTGGCAGCCGCCTTCTATCGCCCCGCCCGGGAGACCACCGGCGATTTTTATGAGTTTATTGCCGCCGACACCCCACCGGATTCGCAGGGCCACCTGGGCATTATTGTCGGCGATGTGTCGGGCAAGAGTCTTCCGGCGGCACTGCTGATGGCAATGGCGCGCACAGCCCTGAGTTCGGCCGCGCAGGCGACCCCCACTGATCCGGCCATGGTTTTACAAACGGCCAACCGGGTGCTGGTAGGCGACATTCCCCGGGGTAGTTTTGTGGCAAGCTCCTATGCCGCCTTTAATGCCGCCAACCGGACGTTTGATCTGGTTAACGCGGCGCAACCGGCGCCCCTGCTCCTGCGCGGCGGCCAGGTGGCTATGCTGGAAGGCCCCGGCAGTCATCTGCCCCTGGGCGTGATGGCCTCGCCAATCTACGAAACCCTGCGCATCGCCATCGACCCCGGCGACCTGATCGTCTTTTATACTGATGGCGTAATCGAGGCCCACAATCATCACCGTGAACTGTTCGGCTTTGAGCGACTGGAAGATGTTGTACGCACCTGTACCGACCCGAATATTACACCGCAGCAGGTGGTTGAATGCATTATCGCTGCCGTTACCGATTGGGTTGGCGATATGCCGCAGCATGACGATATTGCGCTTATGGTTCTGCAGGTAACACACGCGTCGCTGAGGGACCGTACCTCCGGTTAAAACCCTGGACGATATCCCGGCACATGGTATAATCAGAAAGTACTAACCCAAGACGGGACTGTATTGGCATTGCCCACGTTTATACGCTCGGCCCATAATAGTACCAGCGTAGCTACAAACCCATTGCATCGGAGGAGGATGGCAATGCAGGGATTGGTGAGCTGGGGGCGACGTCCGATGATCCTGGTGGCGTTGGCAATGGTTGGTATCGCACTGGTGTTATTCTGGCCCTATCTGGCGCATCGCGCAACCGGAGATACATCCGAGCCGGAGCTTGCGCTGCTGGAGCCGGGTAGTTCGCAAGATAAGTTTTTCGTATCGCCGGAGAATAACGCGCCGGCAATTCTGCCGACAACGGTCGTACCATCCGCACCTGAGCGCGTCGTGGTCTATATTTCGGGTGCCGTTGCGCAGCCGGATGTGTATACGCTGCCCGCCGATGCACGCGTCAAAGATCTGGTTGTGGCCGCGGGTGGGTTTACCCCGGAGGCCGACAGTGAGCGGATTAACCTGGCAGCGCCGGTTCAGGACGCGCAACATATCCACGTTCCACGCGTCGGCGAGCAATCCGGCACAGCCATGCCGGAAGACGTCTCGGGTGGTACGGCAGTTCAACCGACCGGCGGGCTGATCAATATCAATACCGCGAGTCAGGCAGAACTTGAAGATTTATCTGGTATTGGTCAAGCGCTGGCGCAACGCATTATCGCCTATCGCACAACTAACGGGCCTTTTACATCGGTTGATGAGCTACAAGCGGTGACGGGTATTGGAGCATCACTGGTTGCAAATATCCGCGATCAGGTAACTGTGGGAAATTAGGAAGGGATAATGCGCCGTACAAAAATAGTTGCGACACTCGGCCCGGCGACCTCTACTCCCCACTCCATTACTGAAATGGTCAGCGCCGGGATGAACGTTGCGCGGATGAACTTCTCGCATGGCACGCATGCCGAGCACGCCGAGCGCATCGCGCTGGTGCGTGATGCGGCAAGGCAGCTTGGTCAATCTGTTGGAGTACTGCAAGATCTCCAGGGACCCAAAATACGCACCGGCGCGCTGGCTGACGGCAAAGCGGTCAAACTTACTGCCGGGCAGACGTTTTGTATCACTACGGAGGAGATCGTCGGTGATGCACAGCGGGTCAGCACCACCTATGAACTGTTGCCGCATGATGTCGAGGCCAATGATCGTATCCTGCTCTCTGATGGCCTGATTGAACTCCGTGTTATCAAAAAAACGGATACGGACGTCACCACGGAAATAACCCACGGTGGCGCGTTGCGGGAGCATCAGGGTATTAACTTACCGGAAGTAAGCGTTAGCGCCCCCGCGCTCACCGAGAAGGATGTCGAAGATCTCTACTTTGGGCTGGAGCAGAATGTTGACTATGTGGCGCTCTCGTTTGTGCGCAGTGCTGCGGATATACACCAGGTAAAAGAGCATATTGCGCGCGCTGGTAAAGATGTCCCGGTTATTGCCAAAATCGAACGACCGGAAGCCGTCAATGCGCTGCCGGATATTCTGGAGATAGCGGATTGCCTGATGGTGGCACGCGGGGATCTGGGGGTGGAGATGCAGCCCTCGGAAGTGCCGATTGTGCAGAAGCAGATTATCGAGGCCGCCAATCGCAGTGGTATCCCAGTCATTACGGCAACCCAGATGCTTGAGTCGATGATCCGCAACCCGCGCCCGACCCGCGCCGAAGCCAGCGACGTTGCGAATGCTATTATTGACGGTTCTGACGCGGTGATGTTAAGTGGTGAGACCGCCACCGGCGACTACCCGATTGATGCGGTCAAGATGATGAAACTGATTGCCGAAACGGTTGAGGCCAGCGGCCGCCGGGGCGATCAGGGGGCCGTCCCACGCTGGTCGCTCCCCGATATTCGCTCGACACCCTGGGCCATCGGTGCCGCAGCCGGAGCAATCGTTGATACTATTCCGGTCAAAGCGATTGTCGTTTTCACACAGTCCGGTACGAGTGCGCGGATCGTGGCCCATTTCCGTCCCAATGTGCCGATCCTGGCATTTACACCGTCCGAGCAGGTCTACCGACGACTCAGTTTGCTCTGGGGGGTAACGCCGATGCGCACTGAGTTTGTCGAACGCCTGGATGACCTTGACGCGACGGTGCGCGGTGAACTGGTCGAACGGGGCCATGTGCAACCGGGTGATACCATTGTTATTACCGGCGGCCACCCGACCTATCGGCGTGGACCAACCAACTTTCTCAAGATCCAGGAAGTGTAGTCAGATAGTGGATTTCAGTTGTTCAGATCCCAGCTTGCTGCCCAATACCGGACATCTGACTCCCTTGACACAGTCCCGGCGCAATGCTACCCTGTAACCGTTGCAGGCGATGCACGATCGGGCTGCTTGAGGAGAAACAGCATGCGGATTGTTTCACTATTGCCGAGTTCAACTGAAATCGCCTATGCCCTGGGTCTCGGAGACCAGGTTGTTGGTGTCACGCACGAGTGTGATTATCCGGCACCGGTGCATGGTACGCCGGTCGTAACGCGCAGTGCGCTCGACCATACGCAGACTTCCTCGGCTGAGATTGACGAGGTTGTGAGCAGTCAACTCCGTGACGAACTCTCGATTTACCAACTTGATACGGAACTCCTGGCCCAACTCCAGCCCGATCTTATCCTGACACAGGCACTGTGCGATGTGTGTGCCGTCTCCTTTCCCACTGTGCAACGCGCTGTACGGGATCTGGGTGGTAGTCCGCATATCCTCTCGCTTGAGCCCGAAACGCTGGAAGGTATTTTTGCAACGATTGGAGCCGTTGGCACGGCGACCGGGCATACGACCGAGGCGGTGCGACTGCTCGATACACTGCGTGCGCGCGTTGACCATGTACGTAGCCGCAGCGCCCAGGCTCCCTATCGACCACGCGTGGCCTGCCTGGAATGGCTTGACCCGCCGTTTGGCCCCGGTCACTGGCTGCCCGAACTGGTTCAACTGGC
>CAKZQX010001010.1 GCA_937141995.1 uncultured Chloroflexaceae bacterium
AGTTTCGCCTGCGGCAGCAAGGTACTTGTTCGATCTTTTTGGAAAAAAGTGGCTCGGAGAGCCACTTTTTTCCACCCTTGCCGGAGGCGACATTCCCTTTCGGTTCAGTGACCACGTAAGTCCTGTATCTTAGACATAAAGGCGGAAGCGGCAGCTCCGGGCCACTCATTACTCCTGGCACACTTTATGCTATAAGTATATCGACCTGAGCATTTCAGGTTCGGGCGTCCTGTGAAGCATTTCCCAGAACGGGGAGGCAGGTGACGTTGTGGCAGCGCCCGTTCAGTTCGAGGAGGAAGATCATGCAACAGCGTATGATTCAATGTCCCAACTGCGGGACCGAGTTTGCACCGGCACCTTTTAGGAATGGCTCTAACGGTCCGTCAACCATGTATGAGTGCCCGGTGTGTCATTTTCATGTTTCGGCTGCACCCCAGGCGGAAAAGCCGGCCCGGTTATCCCTTGACGAGTGGGAAACTCGGCTCAGTACCCTGGCAGCGGAAGCACTGAATAATGGCCTGCGGCTTGAGGATCTCGTCGATGTGCTACGGAGCGAACTGGCCTTCGCCGCTGAAATGGCGCATCCCGGACGGCGGCTCTCGATCCAGATTATCGATCTCGGCCCGGAAGAGACCGAAATCGTACAGCGTCCCGTCCACGACCCGAAGGCAACCCAACAGAGTCGCAGCCTCGGACAGTAGTAAATGACAGGACTTACGCGGTTGACATGCAAACCGGACGTTTGACCCGATGGAAGCCGGATTCGCCTGCGGCAGCGTGGTCCTTTTTGATCTTTTTCACAAAAAATTTGCACTTCGTGCAAATTTTTTGTGAAAAAGTATGGGTGCTTCCGCCTTGCCGGAGACGAAATGTCCTTCCAGGTTCGTAACCGCGTAACTCCTGTAAATGACGGTTCAGTGTAGTGCGCGCCAACGTGCGTATACGCTAATAGCACAGCATGTGACGGCACTGCATCTCCAGTGGGCATACCGGTGAGCCGGACAGCTTCATGCCTGCTTCCCTGCTCTGCTTCCACCTGAATTAAGCCAGTTGATGCGCGTTCCAACAGTGATGAGCGCATTATCAAGATGGGGTTAGACGTTCTTGTGCTATCGGGCCGGCCCAGACCGCACAGCCCGTGTGGAGGATGTTCATGGTCATTTCAATGGCAGTCAAGGTTGCACACTCACTTCGTCGGACAACTGTACCATTCATCAGGCAGCGTCATATTCCTTTTAAGCAGACACGCGAGGAATCTTTGACTGCCGGCCCCGTGCGCGGCGAAATCTTCAACACGGAGCAACTGGAACAACATGCACCGGCTATTGCTGCCGAGCATGCGGTGGTAGAGCAGGCCGGGACCCTGCGACCACTCCAGCGCACCATTGATGAGAGTGAGCGCATCTTACGGCGGGCCCACCAGGCGCTTGCCGGCGATGGGCATAAGCAGACCACGGTGACACCGGCGGCGGAGTGGCTGCTCGATAACTTTCATATCGTTACCGATCAGATTCGGGAGATCCGCGAAGATCTCCCCCGAGGCTACTACCAGGAACTCCCCAAGCTCAAAGATGGCCCGCTGAAAGGTCTGCCCCGCGTCTATGCGCTGACGCAGGAAATGATCAAGCATACCGACAGCCGGATTGACATTGAGCAGTTGCTGCGCTTTGTGCTGGCCTATCAAACGGTCGCTCCGCTGACCATGGGTGAGATCTGGGCTGTGGCAATTATGCTACGGGTGGGCCTGGTCGAGAATCTGGGGCGACTGGCCCACACGCTGCTCGAAACCCGGCATCTCCGCGATGAAGCCGGCTACTGGGGCGAGCGCCTGCTGGCGCAACGTAAACGCCTGGAAGCTGCCGGCAATCCGGTTGTGCGGGATCTGACTCGCCGCTATCCCCAGATTCCCGCAGCATTGGCCGTGCAACTCTTGCGTAGTATCAGCCATGATAGCATTGATGAATCCCAGCCGGTTATCGAGTGGCTGGAAACCCAGATTACCGACCAGTATGGCGCGGTTGAAACCATCATCCATATTGAACATCAACGCCAGGCAATGCAACAGACAACAGTTGCCCATATCATCACCAGTATGCGCACGCTTAGCGCAGTTGACTGGGCCGACTGGTTTGAACAGGTCAGCCTGGTAGAGCAGGTGCTGCGCCAGGATCCGGCGGGTGCGTATGCCCGAAGCACTTTTGAAACCCGCGATCGCTATCGTCATGCGGTTGAGCGCCTGGCCCGGCGCACCGCGCGCAGCGAAGATGAGGTTGCCCGCCAGATCATTGCTCTGACCCGCGTTGTACCCCAGGCAGCCGAACCCCGCCGGCGGCATATCGGTTACTACCTGGTGGGGCCGGGACGCACACAGTTCGAGGCCATGCTGGGCTATCGCGCAACCCTGACGGAGAAAGTTCAGCGCATCTTGTACGAACATCCAACGGCGGTCTACCTGGGAGCGATGGCCGGAGGAACGGCGGCAGCAGTCGCTGCCGGACTACACGAGATGCACCGGGAACGGAACGGGGCCGGCGCACCTGCCCCACATCCGCTGGTCAACGCCCTGGCAACCGGCCTGCTGGTCTTTCCGGCAAGTGCGCTGGCGAAGGGACTGGTCAACCGGGTAATCACGCAGACGCTGCCACCCCGCGTGTTGCCGCGCCTCGATCTCGGTGAAGGTATCCCGGAGGATCTGCGCACCATCGTGGTTATTCCCATGCTGCTGCTTACGACCGAAAGCGTATGCAAACAGCTTGATGCCCTCGAGGTGCTTTACCTTGCCAATCAAGACCCCAACCTGCATTTTGCCCTCTTAAGCGACTTCTCCGACGCGCCCGCCGCCACGATGCCCGACGATGACGCGCTGCTGGCGGCGGCGGCGGCCCGGGTTGAAGAACTCAACGCCTACTATGGCGCGGAGCGTTTCTTCTTCCTTCATCGGCGGCGCATCTGGAATAAGCAACAATCCTGTTTCATGGGCTGGGAACGCAAGCGCGGCAAACTGGAGGAGTTTAACCATCTGCTGCGGGGCGCTCAGGATACCACATTCGATGTACAGATCGGCGCGCTGCCGCTGCTACGCCAGATCCGCTATGTAATCACCCTCGATGCCGACACGCAGTTGCCCCGCGACGCGGCCCAGGCATTGATCGGCACCCTGGCCCACCCGCTCAACCAGGCCACGGTTGACCCCGACAGCCGCATTGTCGTTGAGGGGTACGGCATTCTGCAGCCGCGCGTGGGGATCGATCTGCCGAGCGCCCACCAGAGCCGCTTTGCCCGCATCTTTTCGGGGAATATTGGGATTGACCCCTACACCACCGCCGTCTCGGATGTCTACATGGATCTGTTTGCCGAGGGGATTTATGCCGGGAAGGGGATTTATGATCCCGATGCGCTCCTGCAGGTGCTGGCAAACCGCTTCCCGGACAATACCCTGCTCAGTCATGATCTAATCGAGGGGAACTATGCCCGCGCCGGATTGCTCTCGGATGTGGAACTGCTCGACAGTTACCCGCGCAGCTATGGGGGCGATGCTGCCCGCCAGCATCGCTGGGTGCGGGGCGACTGGCAAATTATGGGCTGGTTGCTGCCCTGGGTGCCGTGCGCTAATGGTAACTACACCCGCAACCAGTTGTCCCTGATTGCCCGCTACAAGATCTTCGATAATCTGCGCCGCAGCCTGGTGCCCGCCGCCACAACCACATTTCTCGGCATAAGCTGGCTCTGGCTGCGGGGGCGTCCGCTGGTCTGGAGCGCGCTGGCCCTGGGGCACCTGGCGCTGCCGCCGCTGTTTGATCTGCTAACGCTGCTGAGTAGCCTGCTGCATGGAAAGGTGCGCCGCACCACGCTGGGGCCGCAGATCCGGGCGCTCCGCCAGAGTCTGCTGCACACGACGCTGAATCTCGCCCTTATGCCGGATCGCGCCTCGCTCAACCTGGATGCCATCGGGCGCACCCTGGCGCGGGTGCTGATCACCCGGCGCAACCTGCTGGAGTGGGAAACGGCAGCCCAGAGCCAGAGTCGCTTGCAGCACTCCTACGCGCATCTGCTCCGGCGAACTTCACCGCTGGCGGTCCTGGCAATACTGCTGGCCCGTTCCGGCCTACCGCGACTGCGGGCCGAGTGGCCGTCGATTGCGCCGGTCCTGGCCGACTGGCTCGCGGCTCCTTTTATCGTCAACTGGCTGGATCAGCCCCTGGAGCGCCGAGCGGAAGTCGGCGCGCGCGGTGTCGCGCCACGCGTCTTCCCAGTGCTCGTGCGCGTCGAACCACCGTCGCTGATGCCACGCCGTCAGCCCGGCGTTCAGGGCGTCGA
>CAKZQX010001011.1 GCA_937141995.1 uncultured Chloroflexaceae bacterium
CCGTCAGCGCTCTTCCCACAATCCTCAGCAGACGTTACGACGTGCGTTATTGAATTAAGAGTTACACAGTTCCTGACCCGACAGGGAATTTCGCCTCCGGCAGGGCGGAAGAAACCATCTGTTTTCACAAAAATGTTGCACTATGTGCAACATTTTTGTGAAAACAGATAAAAAAGTACCATGCTGCCGCAGGCGAATCGGGGCTTGTATCGAGTAAAACGTTCGGTTTGCATGGCAACCGCGTAACTCCTGTTATTGGCGCTACGCCGGAAGCGTACTACTCCGCCAGCGCCGCAACGATGCGGCGCTCGGTCTCCTCGTAGCGGCCCTCGCCGATATGATCGTAGATGATATTGCCCTGCTTATCGATCAGGTAGAAGCGCGGCCAGTAGCGGTTCTCGTACGCCCGCCAGATCCGCTTCTCGTTGTCCTGCACGACCGGCCAGGTGACACCCTGCTCCGCCACCGCTGCCTGGACATTCTCCAGCGATTTCTCGCTCTCGAACTCCGGGGTATGCACGCCGATAATGACCAGGCCATCATCCCGATAGGCGTCCCACCAGGCGCGCACATGGGGCCGGGTGCGCCGGCAGTTGATACAGCCATAGGTCCAGAAATCAATCAGGACTACCTGCCCGCGCAGTTCCGCCAGCGCCAGCGGCTCTGAGTTGAGCCAGTCGCCGCCGCCGATTAGCTCTGGGGCCGGATTTGCCGGCGTTGGTGTCAGGGCCAGGGTTGCGGTCGGAACGGGGGTTGGCGGGAGCGGCGTCGCCGTAGCCATTGCGGTTGCCTCCCGTGTCACCGGCAGAGTTGTCTGGGATTGTGCCGCTGTGTCTGCCGCGTTCGACTGGCGCGTTTCCTGGGCAACGGTTCCACATCCGGCCAGCGCCAGGAGGACCAGGAGGAGTCCGGGTGTTCCTTTGATTGTTTGTATCCACCAGCGGTGCATCGCGTATCCTTCCTTGATAAGGTTTAGTCTGTTCTGCGGCGTTTTGTGCTCTATTCTCTCTATAACAGCAAATAATTATCACAAGCTTACAAGGATCTTACGCGCTGCGAACGTCATGCGTGAGGGATGGAAGCACAATCAGGTTCTATCCGGCGCGCGGGCTGCTTCCTGCTGCTCCATTCAGCGTACCAAAGAATGCTAACTCTCATCTGATGGATTCCCGGCCAGGAGATTTGCCACGCGAATATCTTCATTCAGATCGGGCCAGTGGCACAATAATGGTTCTCCCATCCGGCAGATCAACTGTCAATGCATCTTCCGTCACAGGCGCAAAATGTGACTGTGCAGTTGTGAGGTTAATCATAGTCGATAAGCACCGATGCGCAGTACTGCCGGCATTGCCGCATGTTACTTCTGATTCTTAGGCGAATCAAACAAAACCATCTTCCCCTGCCCCTGCGCTACCGCACTCCATTCGTCAACCGTAAACTCGACCCGCACCACGCCGCTGGTGGGCAGTTTGTCCAGTTGCTCCCCCGTGAGATACTCGCTGAGTTGCTCGAAGCCAGGATTATGCCCGACCAGTATCACATCCGCGAACTGGTTGTCGATCCCCCGAATAGCCTCCAGCAGATCCGCCATATCGGCCTCATAGATCTTCGCCTCGGTCAGAATGCGCTCGGCCGGGAAGCCCAGTTCGTGGGCAACGATTGTTGCCGTGGTTAGCGCCCGCTTCGCCGGACTGGAGATAACGCCGTCAGGGCGGGGTTGCTGTTGCGCCAGCCGTTGCCCCATCATCGCGGCGTCACGTTCGCCCCGGTCGGTCAGCGCGCGCTCAAAGTCCGCATGCGCTTTGCCCGCCTGAACTGCCTTGCCATGCCGGACAATCGTTAGCCGTTTCATAAAAACTCCTTATTTCGTGCGGCTGCAAGCCGCACCTGCACATATTCCCAGGGAATCTTGTTCGCTGTTCTCTTTGACACGACTTACGCGGTGCGGACTGTTCCGGCCGCGTGCCAGACCCGGAAGCTGGTTTCGCCTGCGGCAGCATGGTACGTGATCGATCTTCTTCCGCCCTGCCAGAGGCGATATCCCCTGCCAACCCCGGGATCGCCGGATACATGTCAGCATTGGCCGTTTCGCGGGTTTCGCTCATTTCGTGGTGTTCGTGGTCCAAACGCCCACCGCGTAACTCCTGTCTTTGAGTATAGCACGGGTTACGCCGGCTCCGCCCCCACGCGCACAAGCAACTTGCCAAAGGTCTCGCCGGTGAAGAGCCGCTGCAGGGCGCGCGGCGCGCCGGCGAGACCGTCCATAAACTCTTCGCGGTAGCGCAGTTGGCCCGCATCTAGCCATGCGCCGACATCGGCCAGGAATGCCGGTTCGCGCTCATAATGCTGTGCCACGTTGAAGCCGCGTATGGCGATCTGCCGGGCATGCGCCAGTGCCAGATTCGCTGGTCCCTGCCCGGGCCGCTCATCGTTGTACTGTGCAATCATTC
>CAKZQX010001012.1 GCA_937141995.1 uncultured Chloroflexaceae bacterium
CCGGCCTGGATGCGGTCAAGTCAGCCGCACGCAACAGTGTCCATGTCACGGGTATGGTCAGTAGCCGCGAGCGTGCCGAGGTGGTGCGCAAGAATGGCGGTGTTGGTACGATCAACCGCAAAGACCCGCGCTACAAGGATATCTTTACCCGCGTACCGGAAGATCCGACCCAGTGGGAGATCTGGGAGGCTGCCGGGCATCCGATGCTCGAAGACTTCCGCGCCCAGAATGGCGGGCATCTGGCTGACTATGCACTCTCGCACGCGGGTGAGATCTCCTTCCCGCGCAGCTTCCAGTTGCTGGGTGAGCCGCGCGATGGGCATATCCCGACGATGGCCTTCTACGGCGCGAGTAGTGGGTATCACTTCACCTTCCTGGGCAAGCCGGGCGCATCCCGCCCCGAGGCGATGCTGAACCGGGCTAACCTGCGCGCGGGTGAGGCGGTGATGATCTATTACGGCCTGGAGCGCGACCCGACCCACAAGCATCGCAGCAGCTTCCCGCTGATGGATGGCGCGGGCCTGGAAGCAATTGAGGCCGCCCGCGTGGCCGGTGCCCGCATTGTGGTCGTCACCTACACCGACGCCCAGCGCGAGTTTGTCCAGAGCCTCGGCTTTGGCGCATCACTCAAGGGTGTGGTCAGTATCGAGGAACTCAAGCGGCGCTTGGGCGACGAATTCGACTGGCCGGAAACCATGCCGCCGCTGCCGGACCCGCGCAAGGCATTGCAGGAGTTTAAGGAGGCGGTGCGGCGCTACAACGACCTGACCTTCAAGCCGATGGGTCAGGCAGTCGGGGCGTTCCTGCGCAGTTCCGACAACCCGCGCGGCTATCCTGACCTGATTGTCGAGCGCGCCGGGCACGACACGCTGGGTATCAGCGCTATGATGATCAAGCCGTTCGTCGGGCGGATTGTCTACTACGAAGACATGGGGATGCAGCGCTACTCCTTCTTCGCACCGCAGATCTGGATGCGCCAGCGCCGCGTCTACATGCCGACGGCGAACATCTGGGGGACGCACCTCTCCAACGCCTACGAGATCGTCCGGCTGAACGACGAGATCAGCGCGGGTCTGCTCAGCGTCACCGAGCCCATTCTGGTGCCGTGGGACGAACTGCCCGAAGCGCATCAGGCAATGTGGGAGAACCGCCACGCTGGAGCAACCTACGTGGTCAACCATGCGTTGCCGCGCTCCGGCCTGAAGACCAAGGACGAACTCTACGAGGCCTGGGCCGAGGAGTTGCACAAACTGGAAGGCCAGTTGGTCTGACGGTTTGACGGGTTGAACGTAAAAAAGCGCCTGGGGATTAATTCCCAGTCGCTTTTTTGCAGGAAAAGATTAGATGATTAAGTAAAAGAATTTCATTTATCCCTTTGACCATTTTACAAGAAGATTATTTAATGCGTTTTTATCGCGTTCCTGGTCCAAAAAGAATTTTCTTTCATCTAGTGGGAGGGTCTTAGCTGCGATTATAAAAGCTCTCTTACTCCAGGGATCTAAGCCCGCAAAATTTTCTTTAAGCTCTCTGATCCAATCGCCCATGCCGAGAGGATATGCACTAAGTAGTATTTCTCTCCTTAAGCTAGGTGGTGAGGCTTGATACATTGATATTAATCTGTGTGTATTGTTCAGCATGGGGTTTCGAGAAAAAAGGCTTAGTAATACAATTTGAAAATACTTATTCGATTTAATAATTCCGTTTTCTAATATACCAAATATATTTTCACCTAAAACTTTCCAGTCACCACCGTAGTTGTTACCAACAGAGACCAGGTAGTGACATATCTCACTGATGGCAGGCGTCAATTCTTCGATACGGTTGAAACAAAACTTTACCGCTGATGGTACGCCAACTTGAGAGAGCCTCCTAAGAAACCAGCGGAGACGAGTAAAGTTTGGGGTAGTCCTTGACCGGTAGTGGTAGTATGAATAGAAGGAGCATGATAGACACGCAGGATACCCGATGCCCCGCTGTCCTGTGAACGCTTGAACACCACCCTGCGGCAACGCGTTGGCCGCCTGGTGCGCAAGACCCTGGCATTTTCCCAAAAGCTGGAGAATCATATCGGCGCAATCTGGTATTTCATCCATCACGATAATGCGTCCCTGGCATAAGGCCATACCACTACCGTTTGGGGACTACCCATAGGAGGTATGCGTCTGAATCAGTTCGGCCTGTGCGGGCTGATGCGGGTAGGAGTGCGGGTCGCACAGGAAGTCGTGCAGTTGCTCCGGGGGCACTTTGCTCCGGGTGGACCTGGTTTGCCTTGCCATGATCAGCTCCTTGCGCTACCTGGTGGGCCATCTCCCTCTGCCCTGTTTGTACGCATCTTGCGTGCCGGAGTGGAGTGGATGAAGCGGTTTGTTACAATGCAGGATGTACGCGGTGAACGCTCAAACCGGATTTTTGACCGGGTAGCAGCCATCCTGCCGGAGGCCAGATGCTCTTTTAGATCAGGGACCACGTAAGTCGTGGCATGTCACCAGAGCCATGATCAGAGTTTTGTTATAATGGAAGTACGGATAGACAGAACCGACAAACCGAGGACAGAGAACAACCATAGTGTTTGGTAGCTGTACACCCGGTACGCTTTGTTCTCGGTTCTTTTGTTCCGCGTTCGCGGTAGCCCGGATAGACAGAATAGAGACAGAAAGTAGCAGCGTATGCCTCTTGGAGCACACATGTCGATTGCCGGCGGTATCGCCAAATCCTTTGCCCGGGGCGAGCAGGTTGGGTGCGAAGCCATGCAGATCTTTAGTAAGAATGATCGTCAGTGGAAAGCCAAACCCTACACGCCCGACGACGTCGCGGCATTTAAGGCGGAACAGGCGCGTACCGGCATCGGCCCGGTGATCGTCCACTGCTCCTACCTGGTCAACCTGGCCGCCGCCGCCGATGAACTGTGGGAGAAGTCTATTGCCGCCTTCACCGATGAACTGGAGCGCTGCGCTCTGCTGGGCATTCCGGCGATTGTGGTGCATCCCGGCGCGCATACCGGCAGCGGTGAGGAGAATGGACTGCGCCGTGAGGCAGACGCGCTGAACCGGCTGTTTGACGCGGGCATCGGCGCGGGGGTGACGGTGCTGCTGGAGAATACCGCCGGTCAGGGAACGGCGCTCGGCTGGCGGTTTGAGCATCTGGCGCGCCTGCTGGAACTGGTTACGCGGCGCGAGCGGCTGGGGGTCTGCCTGGATACCTGCCATCTCCTGGCGGCCGGGTATGATATCCGCACCGCCGATACCTACGTGGCAACAATGAACGAGTTTGCTCAGGTCGTCGGGCTGGAACAGCTCAAAGCCTGGCATCTGAACGACTCACAGAAGGATCTGGGCAGTCGGGTCGATCGGCATACTCATATCGGGGAGGGCTGCATCGGGCTGGAGGCGTTTCGCCTGCTGCTTAATGACGCACGCTTTGTCGATTTGCCAATGATTATCGAGACGCCCAAGGGCAAGGATATGACCGAGGATGTGGAGAATCTCGCGCGGCTGCGGTCACTTGTGGAGGGTAGCGCGAAGCCCGAAGTCCGAAATCCGTAGTCCGTATCCCGAAGTCCG
>CAKZQX010001013.1 GCA_937141995.1 uncultured Chloroflexaceae bacterium
CATCGCAATGTTGGGTTGATCACCTGGGGCATTCTGCTCTATTTTTCCGATGAAGCGATTCGCGCTCTGGCACGCGCCTTCTACGACTGGGCCGGGGCGGGGGCATGCTGGGTCTGCAACTTTCCCATGGTTGACTATCATACAGAGCATCCGGCCGTGATCCGATTTCTTGAGACCTACCGCCAGATGAATGAGCCACTCTATGCCCGCACGCGCGCCGACTGTCTGCCGCTGGTGCAGCCGTGGCAGCCGGATGCACGCGGGCTGATCTCCTTTACCGGCTGGCATGGCCTGGACCCCGGCCGGATTATGACGGAAGACGATCTGGACGCGGTGGGACCGGCGGGCGGAGGATATGCCGCTTTTCTGGTTAAGTAGTTATATACAAGATTTACCTAATACGAGTTACGCGGTGGGCGATCAAACTAAGCGTTTTACCGGATGGAAGCCGGCTTCGCCTGCGGCAGCATGGTGCTGTTTTTCTTTTTCACACAACTTTTTGCACAATGTGCAAAAAGTTGTGTGAAAAAGGATGCTTTCTTCCACCCTGCCGGAAGTGGAACCGGCTTTTGGGTCCGGCATCGGACCGAATGCTCATCCAGCAGGGAGCTTCACCTCCCGCAGAGTGGGAGCGACCATCTGATCAAACGTCCGGGTTGCATGGCAACCGCGTAACTTGTGTAAACATACACCAGGGATGCCTATGAGTACCGATGATCACCAATCTGAACTGGACTACCTCCGGCAGCGTGTTGCTGACCTGGAAAAAGAGAATGCCGCGCAGTCCGAGGCGATGGGCCGGCTGCACACGCAAGAGCAGCGCTATCGTGGCCTGATCGAGTCGCAGCACGATCTGATTGTGCGCACGGGCCAGGATGGTCGCTTTTCGTTTGTGAATGATGCCTACTGCCAGATACTGGGCAAACCACGGGAGGAAGTGCTGGGGCAATCGTTTGCTGATTTCATCTATCCCGAAGATCTGCCCGCCGTCATCGCCACCGTTGAAGCCCTGCACGATCCGCCCCACCGTACCATGGTGGAGAATCGCGTGCCGACGCGGGACGGATGGCGCTGGTATGCCTGGGAGAGCAGCGTTGTCTGGGATGAGGCGGGAAATATTGTCGAAACCCAGGCGATTGGCCGGGATATTTCTGCCTACAAACAGGCTCTGGAAGACCTGGAACATGCGCTACGCTTGAAAGATGAGTTTCTCGCCACGATGAGCCATGAGTTGCGCACGCCACTCAACGTTATTCTTGGCATGACCGAGGCACTCCAATCTGCGCTGTATGGAACGCTCACCGACAAACAGTACTCGGTCATGGGGACGATTGAGTCGAGCGGACGGCATCTGCTGGCAATGATTAATGATATTCTTGACCTGTCGAAGATCGAGGCGGGTAAGGAAAAGGAAACACTGACCATAAAACCGGTGGCGATTGTGCCGCTCTGCCGCTCCAGCGTGGAGTTTGTACAGCAAGAGGCCGGGCGGAAACGCATTACCTTCGTGCAATCTATCGATCCGGGGGTAACAACCATGCCGGCCGATGAACGGCGGCTGCGGCAGATTCTGCTGAACCTGCTCAACAACGCGGTCAAGTTTACTCCCGAAGGGGGGCAGGTCGGGCTGGAGGTGACAACGGATGAGCAGCAGCAAAGCATTGTCTTCACGGTCTGGGATACGGGCATCGGTATTGCGCCGGAGCATATGCAGCGGATCTTCCAGCCGTTTGTTCAGCTTGATAGCGGGCTGAGTCGGCAGCATGGAGGCACTGGCCTGGGATTGGCGCTGGTTGCGCGGTTGGTTGAGTTGCATGGCGGTGATATTGCGGTCACTAGTAACATCGAGCGTGGAAGTCGGTTTATGGTGACCCTGCCCCGGCAGCCGGTCCACGCGTTGCCCGCGCCGCCTGAGCCGCCCCCGGTATCCGCGCCACCTTCCGCGCCGCAGATGCCTGAACTCACCAACGGGAGCGCACCGACTGGCCGGTCTACGCTCCTGCTGGTGGAGGATCATGGCGAGATGGCAACCGTGCTCCAGGAGTATCTCACCAGTCGGGGCTACCATGTCAGTGTGGCTCGGACGGGCAGAGAGGCGTTAGCGCAGGTGCATGCGGTGTCTCCGGCGCTGATCCTGATGGATGTTCACCTGCCCGAAATGGATGGGCTGGACGTGATTCGGCGGTTGCGCGCCAACCCGGAGTGGGCTGATCTGCCGATTATTGCCTTGACCGCGCTGGCGATGCCCGGCGATCAGGAGCGTTGTCTGTCCGCCGGGGCCAATGACTATATCTCGAAAC
>CAKZQX010001014.1 GCA_937141995.1 uncultured Chloroflexaceae bacterium
ACCTGATCCCGATGCACATAGGCCTGCTGCAACAGCGCATTGACCGCCCCCTTGGCCTGACGCATCCGGTGCAGCGCCATCGAGCCGCTGGCATCCACCAGGAAGCAGAAGAGCGTGCCCGCCTTGCTGCGGAAGCGTTTGACATGCAGATCATCCGCCCGCAACGCGATCGGCGGTTTGCCTTTCCGCGTCCGGGTGCGCTTGCCTTTGCCCTTCGTCTTCTGGCGCACCTGCTGCCAGGGCGCGGCAGCACGCAGGGTTGCCACAACATCTAGCCGTCCCTCGCCAGGCATGCCGGGCACCGAGCGAATATGCCGCCCGCGCTGTCCGGCGGTGGTGCCCCGCGAACCGCTGCGCCCGCGCCGCCGAATGGTAAAAGGCGTCTCCAGCACATCCGGCGGAATCTCGGTCTCTAACGCCGAGAGCACCAGATCTTCAATCGCCTGGAGTTCCTGGGACTGCTCCGGCGGCTGCTCCGGCTCCTCTTCGTCCTGTTCATTCTGATCTTCGCGCTGTTCCGGTTGCTCCGGTGGCTGCTCCGGTTCCGGTGGGGGCGGCTCCGGGGCATCCGGCTGTTCCGGCTCAAACTGAGGTGTACGGGTGGCACGGGGCAGCAGCACATAGCGAATGGCACGTTCCATATCCTCGTCGGCGACTTCGTCGCGCCCGGCCAATGCTGCCGATGCCAGCGCCGCACGGGTGGCAAAAATGTCGGCGCGGTGGCCCTCAACCCCCAGCATTAGCGCGGTACCCGCCAGTTGCTCGACCTGTGCATCGCTGATCTGAATGGTGGGCAACAACTCGCGCGCAGCCATCACCAGCGCCCAGAGCACCTGCTCCTCCTCGGTCCAGTGCTCCAGTCGATCTGAGGAAAGCGACTCACCGTTGTGAGTCAACAGCAGATTGCGCCGTACCACCTCAGCGCGTTCGGGAGCGGGGGAGCGGGTCAGCGGAGCTACAATCAGGCCCACCCGATCCAGCAGATGCCGCCGGGGCGGTCCCTCCGCCGGGTCATAGGTCGCCAGGAATGCAAAACGGGCCGGCTCGATCACACTCACCCCGTCGCGCTCAACCCGCACAACACCGCTGTCAAGCGCCGCCAGGATATGGTTGATGGTGCTATCTTCCAGGAGGTTGACGCCATCGGCGTAGAGCAGGCCACCATGCGCGCGCGCCAGCAGGCCACTGCGGTGGACGCGTGTCCCGGTTGCCAGGGTGCCTTCCAGATCCAACCCACCCAGCAGCCGATCTTCGGTAACGCCGACCGGCAACTCAACAAAGATAGACCGGGTCGGAAGTTCCGCCGGATCATCCAGGTCATCCCGGTCTTGCAGATCATTAACCGTCAGCGCCGGGTTGGTGTCGGCCGTCAGCAGGCGCGCAAAGCTGCGCATCAGGCTGCTCTTGCCGGTACCGACGCCCGCCGCCAGCACCACCCCACCCAGGGCCGGATCGACCGCCAGCAGCAGCAGCGCCTGCCGGGCCGCATCCATCCCCACCAGCGCCGAAAACGGAAGCGTTCGTTCGATACTCATAGATTTATGTCAACTATACCAGAACTGTATGCGGACGCGCTGCTGAACTTTGAGAAATTAGTCCAGATATGAATGTCTGGGAGTCCCGACTTCAGCCGGTTGGATATCTGCCGGGGCAGCCGCATACTACCGGGAACACTTGATCCGGCTAAAGCCGGGACTCCAGATTATTGATGTCCGGATTTCATGTTCAAAGTGCAGCAGCGCGTCCCTACCATAAGAAATCCGCCTTTGAGCGCTATGGCTTACCCGGCCTGCCCCAACACTTCGTTCAAGGCCCGCTCAATCTTCGCCTCATCATCCTGGGTCTCCAGCGGGTCTTTGCGCAGGCGATGACGCAGCGCCAGGAGCGCCACGCGCCGCACTTCGTCCTCGCCGACGGCCTTATGCCCCTCAAAAGCAGTCAGCGCCGTGGCCGCCCGGCTGATGGTCAACTCGCCGCGATGCCCATCCACCTCCAGGTTGACGCAGAGTTCGGCAATCTTGTGCAGCACCGGGTCGGGCAGTTCCACTTCGGGCAGGCGCTTCTGGGCCGACTTGATCTTGCGCTGCAGGCGGGCCTGCTCCTTCTCCCAGGCATCCGCAAAGGCGTGCGGATCATTGTCAAAGGCACGCCGGCGCTTGACAATCTCGACCCGCTCATCGACATCGGTGATGGTGACAATGCGCGCATGCAGGCCAAAGCGATCAAGCAACTGCGGCCGCAGATCGCCCTCCTCCGGATTGCCGCTACCAACCAGCACAAAGCGCGCCGGATGGCGGATG
>CAKZQX010001015.1 GCA_937141995.1 uncultured Chloroflexaceae bacterium
AGATCGGGTTGCCGGCGATAGCCAGGCCGGGTACGCCGACGTGATGCTGCAAGGCTTCCAGCAGGGGCAGCGTGCCGCCCATCATCGGGATGACCGAGGGGCGCTGGCTGCTGAAGGCGTCGGCGATGCCGATCATGCGCTGCACAAACGGATCTTCAATGGGTGTCACCACGGGTGCGGCCATCCCAAATGTTGTTATCTGGATATCGTCATAGCCTGCGGCTGCCAGATGCGCGCGCAGTTTTGCCAGGATATCGTGAGGGTCTTGATCCGGCACCAGGCGAAAGTCGATCTTGGCCTGGGCATGGGCCGGCAGGACGGTTTTGGACCCTTCGCCGGTATAGCCGCTGACCAGCCCGGCAATATTGCAGGTCGGGCTAAAGGTCTGCCGCTCGCGTAGCGTGATGCCGCTGACCTCGTTGACAAACTGCTCTACCTGGAAAACCTGGCGGTACATGTCATCCATTGCTGTCTGATCATTCATGGCCGCCTGCTGCTCGGGCGAGGGTGGGCGCACCGCATCGTAGAAGCCGGGGATACGGATCTCACCCTCCGGTGTGCGCAGGGTGCCGAGCGCCTGCACCAGCCGCCATGCCGCGCTGGGAATGATCGGCGCATACATCGAGTGGGTATCCATCCCGACACACTGGAGATCCAGTTGCACATAGAGCAACCCTTTGGTACCCAGCACAACCTCCGGGCGATCCGCCGGGTCGAAGCCGTCGCCCTCCCAGAGGCAGCCATCGGCCTTGAGCAGGTCGGCGTAACGCGCGGCGATCTCGGCAAAGTGGATGCTCCCGATCTCCTCTTCACCTTCAATCACCCAGCGGATGGTAATCGGCAGTTCGCCATAGACCGCGCGTAGAGCATGAATCGCTGCCAGTCGTGCCGCAATCTCGCCTTTGTCGTCGGAGGTACCCCGGGCATAGAGTTTGCCGTCGCGCACGGTGGGCACAAAGGGCGGCGTATGCCACAACTCCAGCGGCTCGGCGGGCTGCACATCGTAGTGATCGTACAGCAGCAGCGTGTAGGGACTGCGCCCGCGCTGTTCACCATAGATCACTGGTGGCGCGCCATCCGCCTGGAGGCGTTGGGTCGCAAACCCGGCCCCCTGCAGGAGATCATCAACCAGGTCGGCCATCTCAACTATTCCATGGTTCTGGGCCGCAACGCTCGGCTGGCGGCAGAGTTGCTCCAGGAGCATCTGCGCCTGTTCCGCGTTCGTTTCCAGATAGCTCTGTAATGCAGCATCCATATCGCGCTCCTTCAGTGTGGATTATCCATTCCGTGACCAGTGTTTGCAGTGGCTGGTTTATCCGCAATGGTACCATCATCCACCGTTTGTTGCATGGTTGTGTGAGTCTGGAGTGCGGTAGCGATGCGGCCGCCTGCCGCGTGCCGAGGCAGTAGAAAACCGGCTGATGAACATTGAGAAAATGTTCCGGATATGAGAATGACCGAGAGTCCCGGCTTTAGCCGGTGGGATGCCTGCCGGGGCCGGGGTATACCGCTGGGAACGCCTGGACCGGCTGAAGAACGTTGCGAACATAGTCCGGATAGAGAATGACCGGGAGTCCCGACTTGAGCCGGTGGAATGCCTGCCGGGGCCGGGGCATCCTGCTGGGAACGCCTGGACCGGCTGAAGCCGGGACTCCAGCACAGCGATGTCCGCATCAAAGACGGACGCGCAGAAGCGCGTCT
>CAKZQX010001016.1 GCA_937141995.1 uncultured Chloroflexaceae bacterium
TGCAGCGCCTATCGGCATCTTCCCGACGATTAAGGAGGTCATTGCGCGCTGTCAGGTGCAGGCGGCACTGACCCACAACACCCCGGCCGGGATCAACGCGGCGGTGGCGGCGGCGCTGATGAGCCACTACTTTTTGTATGATCGCGGCGACAAAGCCGATCTGGGGCGCTTCCTGGAGCGGCATGTACCGGGCGACTGGGGGCAACCCTGGCAGGGCAAGGTGGGCGCGCCGGGCTGGATGAGCGTGCGCGCAGCCGTTACCGCCCTGATCCAGAGCCGCACCTTGAGCGAGCTATTGCAGCGCTGTATCGCATTTCGCGGCGACGTAGACACCGTGGCAGCGATTGCGCTGGCGGCGGCCGCCTGCTCCGCCGAGATCACCCCCGACCTGCCGGCGCAGTTGCACCGGGGCTTGGAAGATGGTCCGTATGGCTATCGCTACATTCAGCAACTTGACACGGAACTGCTATCGCTGCGGCGGAAAAAGTGAGAGGAGAAAACCTATGCACGAACGCATCACCACTGCCCTGCATACCATCGCGCAAGACGAGGATGTGCGCGTCCTGTATGCCTGCGAGTCGGGCAGTCGCGCCTGGGGCTTCCCCTCACGCGATAGCGACTACGATGTGCGCTTCATCTACGTCCGGCGGCCCGAGTGGTATCTCTCGATCAACCTGGAGCATGAGCGCGACGTGATCGAGCGGCCCATTTCGGAGCAACTGGACCTGAGCGGCTGGGATCCGCGCAAGGCGCTGCAACTGCTGCGCAAGTCCAACCCACCGCTGCTGGAGTGGCTCAACTCGCCGATTGTCTACCTGGAGGCCGCCGATATCGCCGCGCAGTTGCGTGCATTGCTGCCGGTCTACTACTCGCCGGTGGCCTGCCTGTTTCACTACCTGCATATGGCGCGCGGCAACTACCGCGACTATCTGCAGGGCGAGATCGTCTGGATCAAGAAGTACTTCTACGTGCTGCGTCCGCTCCTGGCAATCCAATGGATCGAAGCGGGGCGCGGCGTGGTGCCGGTGGAGTTTCAGGTGCTGGTGGATACGCTGGTCGAGGACGAAGCGCTGCGGCAGGCCATCGATCAGTTGCTGAAGCGCAAGCGGGCCGGTGAGGAGCTTGACCGCGAGCCGATGATCCCGGCGATCAGTGCCTTTATTGTAAGTGAACTGGCCCGGCTGGAGACAGCATCCATCGATCACCGCCGCTCCGGTGCCGATATCGAGCAGTTGAACCAGCTTTTCCGCGCTGTGCTGGCAGCGGTCTGGTAGGGAGTGAGAACCGAGAACAGCAGAACCGAGAACAAAGGGTACTCTGTTCTTTGGCCTTATCATTTTATGCTCTCCACATGTAGTTTACCGGCATGGTTTTGCTCGTCGGCTGTGTCTCCAGGCCTGAGACATCTACCTTGATTCCGTACGAGGAGCAAGCGCTCCGCCTGGAAGAGCGCACTCTCAATCAGTCAGTGACAGGACTTACGCAGTTGACATGCAAACCTCATGAGATACCTGGGATGAGGTTTGCGTCAGTATGACTCACATGCTATAATCACCTGCTGTCAATAACACGAGTTACGCGGTGGATGATCAAACTGCGCATCTCACTCGATGAAACACAGATCGCCTGCGGCAGTGTGGTCCGTTTTTGTCTTTTTCACAAAAATTCGCACAACGTGCAACATTTTTGTGAAAAAGAATGGCATCTTCCGCCCTGCCGAAGGCGAACGACGCTTTCGGGTCAGTGACCACGTAACGCGTGTCAATAACAATTGATTGTTACGTATTTCTTTCTGTTTCACCGCACTGTACGGCAGCGCACCGCCGGAAATCGCCTGTCGCAGGCGCTACAGTTCGACGAGTGGAGCAATACCAGAGGAGGATCGAGTGCGCGAACGTTGGCGAGATTATGAGATGGTGGTTGTTATTAGTCCGCTGCATTCGGGTGAAGAGGATCTTACCAGTATCCTCGAACGGTTACAGCAGACGATCGAGGGCGAGGGCGGGACGGTTACGGCAGTAGACCAGAGTACACCCTGGGGGCGGCGGAAGCTGGCCTATCCTATTCGCGCCTATGCGGGCGGTGAAGGTAGTCGTCGCAGCTTTACGGAAGGTTTTTATATACTGCTGCATTTTAGCCTGTTTGCCTCACGGATTGGTGAGGTTGAGCGCGCGTTGAAGCTGACCGATGGGGTCTTGCGTTATCTGATTACTGTGATTGATCGCAAAGAAAAAGGGCAGGACGAGTCGGAGGAAGAAACCGAAGAGGAAGAAGAGTTGGAACCGGTCCCTGCGGGTGGTTTGGAAGACGAGGACGCAGACGAAAGCAAAGAAGAGACCAATACGGATGAAGAGGAGTAGCGGCATAGCGAGTCGCTCACAAATACCGGGCTGATGCACTGGTGAACGATACAATAGACATGAAGTGTGAATGTAAGCGGTCATGGGTATAGTGATGATGATGCTACGCGTTAACCAGGGAGTATACGATGGCTAAGGATTTGAATAAGGTGATGATCATTGGTCGCCTGGGTACTGAGCCTGAGATGCGCTATACGCCAAGTGGAAGCCCTGTAACCACCTTCCGGGTTGCTTCCAGTCGTCAGTGGAAGGATAGCAACGGTGAGCCGCGCGAGGATACCGAGTGGTTCAGTATTGTCACCTGGAATAAATTGGCTGAAATCTGCAATCAGTATCTATCAAAGGGTGCGCGGGTCTATCTCGAAGGGCGGCTGCAAACACGTTCCTGGGAGGATCATCAGACCGGGCATATGCGCTATAAAACCGAGGTCGTTGCCAGTGATATGATTATTCTTGAGAGCCGTACAGCCCGCGAGAATGCGTCCGGTAGCAGTAACAACTATGAACCGCCGTCGCGTGATCGTGATACTTCGCGCTCATCATCATCATCGTCATCATATCGTAGTTACGACCCTCCCCCCGATATCGGAGATGAAGATATCCCCTTTTAAGACGATACCAGCATTGCTCATTCTGAGGGGCAGAGCGGCACGCGCTGCCGGCAGGTATGTGCGCCGTCGCTCCGCTCAGGATGCGAACCATGTTTCACCACTGCAGGCTGTATGGGTGAACGATGTTCCGGTAGAACGTCCTTCCAGGCGGTCAGTTGGGCAGTATCAGGCGTCGGCGCACAGGCTGATGGTTGGACTGGTTGCACCTGACCGTATTTTTGTTGGAGCTATCTTGTGGGGCGGCGCATGCGTTCCCGTATTGCTGGGAGCGTACGCATGCTGCCGAATTGTATATCACAGGACACCGAATGTCTGACGCATCAAAGAACCCCAAGCATAAGGGAAAAGGCGTACAAGCCGCCGGCGGCAAGAATCAGCCGGTTGCCCGCCGACCTTCGCAGCGTACGCTCTCGAAGAAGCGACGCGAAGAACGCCGGCAGCGCCTGGTTATTACCGTCGTTGGCGTGACAGTTGGTCTGGCGGTGCTGGCCCTGATTATCGGGGTTTCCTATGATCAACTCTGGATCCCCAGCCGGTCGGTGGCTCAGGTTGGCAGTACCACACTGACCCGCCGGCAATACTGGCAGGAGCGGCGCTACGATCTGGCGCAGGAAGTGGTTCAGAATGTACAATTACAGGCTCTGTTTGGCGATAACCCGCAGTTTGGGCAGCAACTGGCCGAGCGTAATCCCACCGTCAATCTCCAGGCGGGAACGATCCGCGATACAGATATCAATGAGCAGACGGTCAACAGTTGGATCGATGAACAGGTGATCCAGAGCGGGGCGACCGACATGGGTATCGAGGTCAGCGCGACCGATGTGAACCAGCAAATTGTGCAGGAACTGGGGCCAATCTTTCTGCCGGAGCCGTCCGCCCCTGTCACCGCAACCGCGACGCTGACCGGCACCGCCGAGGTTACGGGCACGGTTGCCGGCGACACAACCGCAGAGGTAGCTGCGGACGAAGCGGGGGATGAAGACGAGACACCCGAGGCAACGGAGACGGCTACTGCAACACTCACACCCTCCCCAACCGTAACGCCGGGTGGGCCCACGTTGACACCAACTATCACGGATACCCCCGCGCCGACCGACACGCCGCGCCCGACGCCGGAGCCGGATGTCGCCAATGAGCAGGCACCTGAGGTCATCGACGCGCTCTACAGACGCTTTGAAACCGAAATCCAACTGCTTGATCAGGAAGTCAACCTGACCCGGGCGGATTTTCAGGAGGGACTGGAGCAGCAGTATCGTCGGCAACTGTTAACCGAGCGGGTGCAGGCCGAACTGATTCCCGCCGACAGCTTTACTCCCACCGACGAACGCCGGCGCGTGCGCGCCCGCCAGATCTTGCTGGCAGTCGAGCCGCCTGAAGAGGCCACGGATGAGGAAATTGAACTGCTCTATGCCGAACGGCAGGACGAGGCCGCAGAGATTGTTGAGCAGTTGCGCGCGGGAGCAGATTTTGCCGAACTGGCGGACGAGGTATCCGATGATCCCGGTTCGCGTGAAGCCGGTGGCGATCTGGGCTTCTTTGATGCGGAGGGCGTTACCGAGAGTGGGGCCGTCTACCTCCCGGAACTGGTCGAGACTGCCTTCGACCTGGAAGAGGGCGCGATCAGCGAGCCAATCCGTACCCAGTTTGGCTGGCATATCGTTGAGGTAACTGAGGTTGAAATTCCCGACGAGGAGCAGCAACTGAGTGACGAACGGACCGAGGCGTTTGAAACCTGGCTGGAAGAGCAGCGCGCGGATCTGACCATCGAGCGCTTCCCCGCGCCGACGCCAACACTCGAGGCAACGGCAATGCCGACGCCGGAGCCGGAATATCTGCCGGGACCACCGACAATGGTACCGACACCCACGCCGGCACCGACGCTGGAGCCGACGCCGGGATTAATCGAGGACACAGACGACGGTTTTGGACCGACGCTGCCGACGGAAACGCCGGCGGCGGACGAGAATGCGGACGAAGTCACGCCGGCGGCAGATACGGCAGACGAGGATGCGGCGGACGAGGATGTGTCCACGCCGACGGAAACTCTGGTGGCAGACGCGGACGCGGAGGCGGAGGCGGCCACGCCGACAGCAACAACTGCGGCGGATGCCGAGGAGCCCACGCCCTGATGCGCCGCTGGAAACCAAAATTTGCGCTCGGCCTCTGGTTTGGTCTGCTGCTGCTGCTGGGGGCACTGGCGGGCGCGGGGTATGTCGGCTTCCGCTTTGCGCAGACGCTGACGCGCGCGCCGGACGAGTGGCCGGTCAACCTGAGTCTCTATGGAGATCTGCTGCTCCTGGTGGGGCTGCTGCTCCTGGTGGGGCTGCTGGCCTACCGCGTCATCGGCGGGTTCACCCTTGTTTACGAGATGGACCGCAACGGCGTGTATGTGCGCTGGCTGGGCAACCGGGCCGTCATCCCGCTCTCGCAGATCGAGCGGGTGGATATCGGCGCGCCGGGAGCGCGTATGCCCTGGCGACCGGTGCAGGGGATTGGCTCCTACTGGGGGCAGGGGCGCACCGCCGGTGGGCAGCAGATGCATCTCTTCTCCAGTCGGGCACCCAAAAAGGCTCTGCTGATCAAGACCTCCGGCGATGCCTATGCCATCTCGCCCCGGGAACAGGATGCCTTTGTGCAAGATCTGGAGCAGCGGCGGAAACTGGGCGTGGTCAAGCCGCTGACCTCCCGGATCGAAACCGGGCGGGTGTTCTCCTACGCCTTCTGGAATGATCCGCTGGTGCGCTGGACGTTGCTGCTGGCCTTCGGGCTGAATCTGTTGCTGCTGGGCTGGCTGGCGGCGCAATATCCCGACCTGGCGGCAACGATTGAAATGCGGTTTAACGCGGCGGGGCAGGTAGCCGCACTGCGCCCCCGGCATCAGGTACTCTTTCTGCCCCTGGCGGCATTGCTACTGAGTCTGCTCAATACCGGGATCGGGATGACACTCTACCGGCGGGAACCGTCCGGCGCACGCCTGCTCACACTGGCCTCGGTGGTGATCCAGGTGCTGTTTGGGGTAGCGATTGCAGGGGTAGTTTTGTAAATGGGTAGGCCCCGAACAGCAAACGCCGGGCACATTGCCGGCAGGAAATTGGGCACAATCAATTGCGCCTGATACTGTTGTTCGTGACAGTTGACACGCGAAAGTGCGCAAAGTATAATCTTAGGAATTCCTCAGTGAAGTAAAATATTGTGAGGCCGTTGGTCTCACGCGCTCCAGTGTCGTAGCACAATGTTGAGCATAGGGCCATGGGCTGCCCCGCATCGCACAATGCCTGTACATGGTCTGGACAGGAATATGGCGAGTATGCTGCTTGCACCGCAGTTATACTATCGTCTGCGGAGATAGGGAGGGGGTGAGCATAGCAGCAAAAGCAGGTTTTTTTCCTGCGGTCTCTCCACACAGTTTCTCATAGTTTTACTGATACATGGAGGATCCGGAAGATTCTCCAATAGAAGGAATACTATTCATGCGACCACTCTATCATAAAATAAGCACTTCCGTCGGGCTACTGGCCCTGATTGCGCTGGTGCTGACCGCCTGTGGCGGTGGTTCCGGTGAAGTTGTGCGCGAAGTTGTGGTTACAAGTGAGCCGGAAGTGATTGTCGTCACCGCTACTCCCGGCGGAGACGAAGCCGAGCCAGTGACAGATGCAACCCCTGAGGGTGTCGCCGAGACGGCGTCTGGCTCATATACTGAACCCCACTCGATGCTGGGCGATATCAATATACGTCGGGCGCTGGCCTACTGCACCAATCGGCCCGAGTTGATCCTGTCGGTCTATCCCTTCCTGGATGAGGAAGCGCGCACCGGCCTGCTGATGGATAGCTTTATTCCACAGGGCCACTGGGCGCTGGCCGAGGATATTACCCGCTATCCGTTTGATCCGGAGCAGGGGAATGCGCTGCTGGAAGAGGCCGGTTGGACGCTGCCCGAAGGTCAGGAGTTGGGTGAGGGCGCCATCCGCAACAATGAAGATGGTGATATTCTCTCGCTGAAATTCACCACTACCGATGCACAGTTTCGCCAGACCTGGGCGACCATTCTGGAGCAGCAACTGCTGGATAACTGTGGCATCCAGATTATTCGAACCCATGCCCCGGCTTCCTGGTGGTTTGGAGGGAACTCCGGGTTGCAGCGGCGCGACTTTGAGTTGGGGGCCTACGCCTGGGTCGGCGAACCTGATCCCAAGGGCACTACACTCTACGCCTGTAACCAGATCCCACTGCCGGAGAACAACTGGGAGGGGCAGAACTACATGGGCTGGTGTAATGAAACCGCCAGTCGGGCAATTATTGCCGCGAACAACACGCTTGACCGTGAAGAGCGGATCGAAGAGTATGCCACCTTCCAGCAAGAATTTACCAGTGATATGGTCAGTCTGCCGCTGTTCCAGCGCCTCGAGGCCCAGGCAATTAGTCCTAACCTGACTAACTTTGTCTCCGACCCGACCGAGTATGCCACGGCCAGCGTCAGCGATTGGGTGCTGGAGGATGGTGGCGATAGTATTGTGATTGGCTTCTCGCAGGAGCCGACGACCCTGTTTGTGCCGGTCGAGTCGGCGGCTTCAGTGTCCCAGGCAGCGGACCTGACCAGCTTCCGCGCCTTTACCAAGTACAACTATGACTACCAACCGGTAGCGCTGACGCAGTTGCCCACGCTGGACAATGGCGGTGCAGAACTGGAAGTGATCGATGTCACCGAGGGTGATATGGTCTGGACCGTCGATGCTGAGGCAGTGGAACTGGCACCCGGTGTCGAAGTGGTCAACGCTGAGGGTGAAACCGTTACCTATGAAGAGGGTGACACCATCCAGATGAACAAACTCCAGGTAACGTTTGAGTATGTCGATGGGTTGACCTGGGAAGATGGCGAACCAGTGAAGCAGGAGGACTTTGAACTGGCAGCGAAGATCCGCTGTGACCCGGCCTCCGGCGTGGTGAGCCTGCAGATCTGCGAGTCACGCGAAGGGATCGAGTTTGCCGGCGATACCGAATACACCGTTACCTATCTGCCGGGTGCGCTTCCGCCGGAATACTTCATCTACACGGCGGCGCATAATGAGTTTGGCAACCAGGAAGCCTACCCCGCGCATCGGGTGATTGAGACGGCGGGCGAGTACCAGGGCATGACTCTGGCCGAAGTTCCGGCAGAGGCATGGGCGACCCTGCCCGAAGTGGCTGAGAATCCGTTGAGCAATGGTCCCTACCGACTGGTGGAGTGGCAGAAGGGTCAGCGGATGATTTTCGAGTCCAATCCTGAGTACTACGCCGGTGAAGTCGCCGTACCCAACCTGATCATCCAGATCATCGGCGATACCAACCAGGCGGTGGCCCAGTTGCTGACCGGCGAGATCGACGTACTTGAGAAGTCCACGCTTGGCGCCGGCCCGGAGGTTGAGACAGTCCTCGAAGCCGCCGAGCAGGGCGAGATCCAGGCCTTCCTGGAGGCCAGTCCGACCTGGGAGCATATGGATATGAATCTCTTTGTTCCCTAGCTCCCGGATCATACGGTTCGCTAAGGGGCGGTTGAATACCGCCCCTTGCTATACCTTTCTAGAATAAAGTAACTCATGACGACCTTTTTGATACGCCGCCTCTTCCAGATGCTGATAGTGATCCTCCTGGCTGCGATTGCCTCGTATGCCCTGCTCTACCTGGCTCCGGGTGGTCCGCTGGTGGCATTGCAGCAGCGGCAACGGGGAGGTGCGCAGGGTGTTACTGAGGAAGACATCGCGCGCATTCGGGCACGCTTTGAACTGGATCTGCATCCGGCGGTGCGCTTTACCCGCTGGTTTGTTGGATTGCCCCGTGGCCCGATCAACCTTGGCGGGCAGGCGTTGCTGGCCGAGATGCACGTTGGCTGCACCCAGACCGGGCAGGTGCAGTTGACCTATCCCGACGGACGTACTGATATTGTCGAGGAGTGTATCGATCCACTTACGCTGGCCGAGCTTGAAGGCCGCCGGGTCAGCCGGGGGGTACTCTTCGGCGATTTTGGCCTGTCGCAGGTCATTCTGCGCGACCGCCCGATCAGCGCTTTGATCTGGAGCCGCCTGCCCTACACGCTGGCGCTGATGGGTGTTTCCACCCTTTTGGCGATCCTGTTTGGCGTGATTATCGGGGTCTACTCAGCGGTGCGCCAATATTCGCGCTTTGACTATTTTATGACCACGCTGGCATTTATTGGCGCGTCACTGCCGACCTTCTTCTTTGGTATTATGCTGATCCTGGTGCTGGCGGTCTGGGCCAAGGATGCCGGACTGCCCTACCTGCCATCGGGCAATGCCACCGCCAACCGCGACTATGTTGTCCCGCTGCTGGGTACGGTGGATGCCGGATCACCCCTTGATTTTCTGCTGCATTTTATTATGCCCTGCGCAGTGCTGACCTTTGTCAGTATTGCGCAGTGGAGCCGCTTTGTCCGCGCCAGTATGCTGGAGGTGTTGCGGCAGGATTATGTACGAACCGCGCGGGCCAAGGGCGTGCGTGAGCGCCTGGTGATTGCCAAGCATGCGCTGCGTAATGCGCTGATACCTTTCATTACGCTGCTGGCCGGCGTCTTGCCGACGCTCTTCGCCGGGGCCGCCGTTACCGAGGCT
>CAKZQX010001017.1 GCA_937141995.1 uncultured Chloroflexaceae bacterium
CGCCGCATCGAAGTGGTGGCTGCCTGCCGCGACCGGACTACATCTTCGGCCAGATGGACATTGACCATGGCGGTCAGCGCCTCACCTTCCTCTTCCAGTTCTTCCAGGGTTTCAAGCGCGCCGACGATATTGACATTGGCCTGCGACTGACGCTGCTGCACAATCTGATCAAGCAACCCCGTAATATCAGCCAGAAGATCGATCCGTTGCTGCTGGAGTTGTTCGGCTTCAGTGGACCCGGTGTTGTCCCCGCCATGGAGGGTCGTGGCATCCAGTTCCGCCAGAATAGCGCCGGCCTGATCAATGGCCGCTTCGGCCTCCTCCCATTCCTCCGGATTACCCGTGTAGGTATAGGCCGTCACCTCAGTGATCAGCCGTTGCAACTGCGCCGTATATTCCATAGAGAGGCGCATCTGCTCCACGGTTTCGGTGCCGAGATGATCCACCTGTTCCTCAACCGCCAGGAGATTCGTAATGCTGATAACCGCGGCAACGGTGATACCAACAAAGATGGGAACGATAATCAATAATATCCTGTGGGTAAGTGTGCGGAGCATAGGTGCCTCTCCAGATTCGGCGCATGCCGACGATAGGGCTGATCTGCAATTGTTCGAAATAGCATGCAGGAAATACGCCCGACAACCGCAGGGGAGTATCGCGGTATGTGGTAAACGCGTCGGGCGCATGCCTGAACCTGCCTGATATTCTAGATGAGCGTAGAGAGATCTGCAAGCATTTACATCACTCCCTTGCAGCAGCCCATCTGCGCTCACGAGGCGGGTGTAGCAAAATCTTGTGTCCAGTAGTGGTAAAAAGGCCCCTGGATACTTTGATTATCGGTCAGCACGCTGTACTGATCATCGAGTTGATGATAATAGCCGATGCCGACTTCTTGTAGTTCGCAGTCGAGGATGGAGGCGCGATGCGACGGGCTTGCCATCAGCGTTGCGACAACTGCTTCCGGCGTATCCTGACCGGCACTCACATTCTCGGCATATTTTCGAGGAATATAGCCGGCCACACGCATACGCTGATCCATTGTTGAGCCGTCAAAACTGATATGACTGAAGAAATCATTGAGCGCCATATCCGCACTATGACGCTGAGCGGCAGCGGTCAGGCGCGGATTGATTTTGAGCGGTGTACACCCATGTGCCACGCGGTGCGTGTTCATAAGTTCAACCACCCGGTTTGTAAGGACATTTGAGGACGTTGCTTCTGGTGACACAATCAGTGGTAGATAGACCTGGTGTTCTGATGTTGGCTGCGACGCAGGCCCGGCCTGTGATATGCCAATGGTTGACCCGATCAACCAAACGAGGGTAGCAATCATCAGGTAGGAGCGTAGCATACTTCTCTCCAATCCTACGGGTTGATCCCGGACGGATGCCGAAGGCACAATCTTTTACTATATAACAACTATTTGTTGTCTTCAAAAGTCTACCGTGAAGGTTCGGTCCGCACTACATGACTTTGGTCACAATTTTAGCTAAGTGGGAGTTCCATCGGTTGAGAACAACGCAATGGAGATGCGTAGTCACTGGTCGTGCCACCGCTGCATGTGGAGGTATGCAGCGGTGGCGCGCAACCCTGTCGTGAAGCATTACGGCTGCTCAGAGACTGTCTGAAAAGCTGATTCGCGTCGGTCACACGGCATGCGGGGTGCCCTGCGACACCGGACAGCGCCC
>CAKZQX010001018.1 GCA_937141995.1 uncultured Chloroflexaceae bacterium
TGACGGTCGAGGACGAAATCTACACCGACGATAAAGTCGTTCACCGCTGGGTGCTGAACGGCACCGATACGGGTGGCGTGATGGGCATGCCGCCCAGTGGCAAACAGTTGGCGCTCACCGGTACGACGATTGTACGCATGCGCGACGGCAAAATTGTGGAGCGCTGGGCTAATGTGGATGAACTGGGTCTGCTCCAGCAACTAGGAGTCGTGCCGCCACCGCCCGGAGCCGAGAAGCCGGTCGCGTAACCTCTGGCGTATGGCGTCTGGCGTCTGGCATATGGAGTGCGGCAGCCATGCTGCCGCACCTGGACACCTCGAAATTAATGCGCAGTACGTGAAGGGTATGTCTGATGACGATGGACATAACCATCGCTCGAGACACGGCTATCACTGCGGTCAAACGCTGGTTTGACGATATCTGGAGCAAGCAGGATATGCAAGCCGTCGATGAACTGTTGGTCCCGGAGTTCGCGTATGTTCTGAGCCTTCTGCAGACCAGAGGACGGGATACCTTCAAACGCATTCGGGAGACCAACCACGGCGCTTTTGAACATCTGCCCTACGTCGCGGGCGAGATCATCGTTGACGGCAACACGACCGCAGCGCGCCGGCGCATGCATACCACAAAGCATTGGGCAACCTGGAACAACGTCGAAGCCATCGGCAACACAGCGTCCATTTCGGGCATGCCCTTCTTCGCCTTTGCGAACTGCCGGATGACCGGGGGCAAGATTCGGAGCGACGTGTACAGCTTGATGCGGCAACTTGACGCCATCAAGTGACCGTGCATGCAATCAAGGAGGCGCAGATGGCCGCAGCACATGAACTCCTGCAGTTTGAACTGGATCATATTTTTTCGTTCACCATCGGCATTGCCACGCTGGAGTCGATCGGGTTTTGCCCGGAGGGTTTGCGCACCAATGCCTATGCTACCGGGGGCAGCGTGGAAGGACCGCGCGTACAGGGTCAACTCCGGCCGGTTGGTGGGAACTGGCCGGTGCTGCGCCCGGATGGGGTGGCCCTGATCGACTATCGCTTGACAATTGAGACCGCGGAGGGCGCATTAATCTATGTCACCTGCACCGGTGTCAGTGATTTTGGCGAAGATGCCTACCAACTGGTTGCGCGCGGCGAAGGCGGGCAGTTGACCCGCTACCGCGATCACCGCACGGGGGTGCAGTGCCACACGGCGCATCCGGAGTATCTCTGGCTTAACCGGGTGCATTGCCTGGGCATTGGACAGTTTGATAGCCAGGAGATGACCGTACGTTATGACATTTACGTGGTACGGTAATCCCATGATACTAAGTGAGGAAATGAGCCATGAAAATCCTCGTCTTGATGGACTTGACGCCCGGAACCAGACCGGAAGATCTTGGACCCTATTTGAGGGAAGAAGCTGCTCGGGCCTGGGAGTTATACGCCGCCGGGATCTTCCGTGATATGAACTTTCGTACGGATCGACTGGGGGTAGTGAACACGCTCGAATGCGCCGGCGTCGAGGAAGCCCGGGAGATTTTGAACACCCTGCCTCTGGCAAAAGCCGGATTTCTCCAGTTCGAAATAATTCCCCTGAGCTACCCGGCATTCCTGGAGAATCTCTGGGTCGCTCCTGCTGAGGTATCTCACGCAGATTAAGGTTGTCACGCAGAATACATTTATAAGAAAGTCGAGACAAATCCATGGGGCAATTAAACTTTGATTACATTGTTGTCGGTAGTGGTTCCGCTGGTGCCGTTGTCGCCAACCGGCTGAGTGCAGATCCCAATGTGCGGGTGCTGCTGCTGGAAGCCGGCCCGCCGGATGAGTATGAAGATGTGCGCAATGTGACTGGTTTTACCAAACTTTGGGGAAGTGATATCGACTGGAAGATCATGACCACCGAGCAGCCCGGGTTGAATGGCCGCGTGCTGATGATAACCCAGGGGAACCTGCTGGGCGGTAGCACCCAACTGCATGCTATGATGTATGTGCGTGGCTGCCATCTGGACTATGACCAGTGGTGCGCGTCCGGCGCGGACGGCTGGAGCTACCAGGATGTGCTGCCCCATCTCAAGGCAATTGAGAACTACGAAGGCGGCGCGTCGGAGTATCGCGGCGCGGGTGGCGGGCTGCATGTCCGCACCGGCTATGATCCCAACTCCGTGTCGGAGCCATTTCTGAATGCCGCCGTGGAACTGGGTTTTGAGGGCCCCCATAGCGACTATAACGGCCCCCGCAACGAGAATATGGTCGGGCCATTGCAATTCTCGATCACGCCGGAAGGACGGCGCGGCAGTTCGGTTGAGGGCTTCCTGCGCCCGGTCAGCGCGCGCACCAACCTGGTGATCGAGACCAATGCCCCGGTCAGCAAAGTGTTGTTTGAAGGCCAGCGTGCCGTCGGTGTGGCCTACACGCAGAATGGTCAACCGCAGCAGGCCCGCGCCGAGCGCGAGGTGATTATCAGCGCCGGCGCGTTCTTCTCACCGCAGTTGCTGATGCTCTCCGGGATTGGGCCGGCGGACCATCTTAAGGACCACAACATCCCCGTACTGGTGGATCTGCCGGGAGTTGGGCAGAACTTGCAGGATCACATGCAACTGCCGGTGATCTATGGATCAAAAATCGCGGTCCCGACAACTGAGACATTATGTGGTAATATTCTCTTTACACGCACGCGCCCGGGGATGGACACCGCCAGCCCTGACCTGCAGGTTATCTTCAGCCCGACAGTACCTGGTCCACTCGCAGCCGCGATGCAGTTCCCCAATCCGGTATGCATCTTTGTCAACATCCTGGTGCGGCCCTTCAGCCGGGGCGAAGTGCGGCTGCGCTCGGCCAACCCGCAGGAACTACCGCTGGTCAATCCCAACTATCTCCAGGCCGAGGCCGATGTACAGACGCTTGTGTCGGCGGTGAAGCTCTGTCGGGAACTGGCGGCCACCAACGCCTTTGCCGCCGTGAATGACGGCGAGATTGCGCCCGGTGAGGGTACGGATCTGGTGGAGTATGTCCGCAGTCAAACCGCTACCCTCTGGCATCCGGCGGGCACCTGTAAGATGGGCCGCGATCGGCTGGCCGTCGTCGATCCGCAGTTGCGGGTGCATGGCGTCGAAGGGTTGCGCGTGGTGGATGCCTCGGTGATGCCCACCGTAACCGCCGGCAATACCAACGCGCCTACCGCTATGATTGGCGATAAGGCGGCCGGTATGATCCGCGAACGTACAATGTAGCCTGGCTTTAAGGATATCTCAGGAGCAACATAACCATGAAAAACGTACCGGATACCCCACTGGGGCGCATGTACCGCGAGCATATCCAGCATATCCTCGACAAGAATATCGACGCGCTGCTGGACCAGTATACCGACGACGCGCTGCTCATCAGCAGCT
>CAKZQX010001019.1 GCA_937141995.1 uncultured Chloroflexaceae bacterium
TTCACTCGTCTTGCCCTCCAGGGTGTCATACTATGTTTTGCAAGACTGATGCCATATTGGTATGAGACGGTTGACGATCCCCGTGCCGCCTGAGTATAATAAACCTGCCGTCCAGAACTGCCGGATATTGGTTTTATTCCTGAAGGAGGAAGCAGCATGAATAGTCCGACCCCGGTTCTGTCGCAGGGAGCGGTTGTGCCCAACTTTACCCTGCCGTCACTCATGGGCGATATGGTGAAACGTAGTACATACCGGGCGCGTAAGCATCTGGCGCTGGTACTGCTCCCCGAGGTCAGCCGGGCCGCGTACGACTATTTGCTGGAACTGCGCGCGGGATATGCCCAGATCCGTGAGTATGACGGCGAAGTGCTGACCGTCATCGCCGAACCGACCCTCGATGCCGAAGAACTGGCGATGCGGCTGGAGGTGCCCTTCCCGCTGCTGCTGGATCGGGAGCGCGCGGTGGTGACGCGCTTTCTGCCGGAAGCGGTGCCGATGGGGGTTTTTATCCTGGACCGCTATGCCGCGCTGCATACGCAGTGGCTGCTGACACGCCCCGATTTCCCGCCCGTCGCGGAGGTCGCCGACTGGCTGCGGGTGCTCGATTATCAGTGTAAGCTCTGATGTGCCAGGCCGGAGGACGCGCCGCAACGCGTCCCTCCGGGGGAATTCTATCCCTGGGCGATGGCTGCCTCCCGCGCTACTGCTCCAGACTCTCGTAGCACTCCTGGCGGAAACGTGGCGTGCAGATGCACAGGAAGACCAGATCGCTGTCGCCGGTGTTGCTGATGCGCTGCGGCGTTCCAACCTGAATAACCACCAGATCGCCGGGGACTACATCCGTCGGCGGGAGATCGCCAATCTCCACCCGGCCCTGCCCCGCCAGGATGACATACCGTTCCACGGCGTTGCTCAAGCAGTGAAGCGCTGTTGTGACACCGGGCGCTACCCTGGCCCGCGCTATCGATACCTCCTCGTCCTCGGATGTGTTCAGCAGTTCGAGAATAAAACAGCGCTCATCGCTGTAGAATTCGGCGGCTTCGTCTAACTTGCGAATACAATCGCGCATGTGTTGCTCCTTTTAGATAACACGAGTTACGCGGTCCCTCTTGGGGAAGGAGATATCGCCTCCGGCAGGGTGGAAGAAGTCATTTTTTCTCACAAAAACGTTGCACAAAGTGCAACGTTTTTGTGAGAAAGATAAAACAGTACCACGCTGCCGCAGGCGAAGCCGGCGTTCGGGTCTAGCACAAGGCCGGAACAGTACGCACCGCGTACGTCGTGTTAGATAATCGCAGGATTGGCTCGCGCAAAGGCGCAAAGACGCGCAGGATAAGCTGTTCCTGCCGGCTTTGCACGAGCGTATATGAACGGTAAGTGCCTTTAATGCCATATCATTCCAGGGTTGCAACCAACCGTTCCACCCCGGCGGCAAAGCGGGCCGGTTCCGTCAGGGCCGAGAGCATGATATGGATGCCGGGCACATCGCCGTAGAAGTAGCCGGGATGCACCAGCACGCCCCCTGCCAGCAGATCAAGCACCAGCGCGTCTTCATCTTCCTGGCCATGCACCGCCGGGAAGAGGTAATAGCCGCCATCGGGTGGTTGTGCGGTCAGGTTGGGGCAGCCGGCAAACCGCGCCAGCGCCAGATCCAGGTTGGCGCGCACCCGGTTGACCATCGCGGCGACAAACGCCATGCCCTGCGCAAACAGGTGTGGCAGCAGCGTCTGGGTCAGGCTGTTCGCTCCCAGGAAGGTATCGTTGAGCAGTTCCAGCCGATCAGCGAAGGCGGTATGGGCGGGCGGGTTCAGGGCGATCCAGCCCAGCTTGAGGTCGGGCAGCGCAAACAGCTTGGAGATGCCATTGAGGGTAAAGACCGGCAGATCGGGGTGTAGCGCGGCAATGGGCGGCGTCGTGGGCGCACCATAGCTGAAGGGCGCGAAAACCTCGTCGCAGATCAGCGGTAGCCCCAGCCGGGACAACTCCGGCACGGCAGCGCGGACCACTGCGCCGGTCGGCTGACGAGGACCGCTACGCCGGTCAGGGCGGTGTCGGGCCTGCGCCGGTCGGGTTGTGGGGCGAAACCAGCAGCACGGCGCGGGTGCGGGCGTCAACCTGCTCCAGCAGGCTGGGGCCGTCAATCTGCCAGCCGCGTTCTTCGTCCAGGCGGTAGCTGCGCAGTTCGACCTGGCGCAGGGCGGCCAGGTAGTCAAACAGCGGGTAGGTGACATTCGGCGCAAGCAGGTTATCGCCGGGATCGGCCAGCAGCGCAAAGAGCAGGCTGTAGGCTTCGCTGGTGCCGGCGGTGATAAAAACCGCATCATCGGATAGTATCAGTGGTGGGGTGCGGGTGGCGTAGTAGCGCGTGATCGCGGCTCGCGCAGCGGGCAGCCCATGCGGGTCGGGAGCATAGCGACGGCTGGTCCAGTAGTCTGCTGCGGCTGTCTGGAGGATATCGGGTGGGAACAACAACCCCTGCTGCGTCGGGTTACTGCTGGTCAGGTCAATATACCCGGCCCCAGCGGCGGCCCGGCGGCGCGCCAGTTCAAGGTCGCTCGGTGTCAGATCAATATCGGCAAAACATCCGGTCATGATAAGTTGTGAGTTCTGAGTTTTGAGGTTTAAGTTTGGAAAGTTGTTTATTTACGGGCGAATCCGGCGTAGCAGCGCGGTCAGCCGGTCGTAGTCATCCTTGAGCAGGCCGGCAACCTCGCGCCCGGCATGCACCAGGTAGGTGCGTCCATCGGAGCGCGCGCGCGCCGCCGACCGAATCATTGCGGCCAGCAGTTCATCGCTCGGGATCTGATGCGCAAACAGCACCCCACGAAAAAAATCACACGAGGTGCTGAACTTAGTCAACTCCTCCAGGTCGCACTGGTAGACGCTGTAATGCACCGGGGGCGGATGTGGCGGCAGGTAGTGGTAGATCCGCTCCTCCTCGACAAAACCCACGGTAATCGCGGAGAACTCGGTTTGCAATACCTCGGCCAGGTCCGGGTGTTCGTGGTAGATCTCGGCGTCGTACAACTCATGCCCGGTATAGGTTCGCCCGCGCACCACCGCGCGTCCGCCCGGCTCTTTGCTGCCCGTACGGATCTCATAGACCAGCCCGTAGACCGCCATATCCGGCACGCGCGTTTGCGCCCGCACCAGCGCGCCAAACGGCGGCGCGGTCAGCAGTTCATACGTTCCGGTCGTAAACCGCGTCGTCGATGACTCAATCACTTCACCAATTCGATCCATACTATCATGCACCTGTAAAATGTATGTTAGAAACTGTCTGAAAAGGGTTGGTCATGGGGATACGGCCCCGGCGCGGGAGTCCCGGCTTCAGCCGGATCAGGCGTTCCCGGCAGGATGCCCCGGCCAGCAT
>CAKZQX010001020.1 GCA_937141995.1 uncultured Chloroflexaceae bacterium
TCTACTGGCTGTGAGCCTGCTGCTCAAGCACGTCATCCTACCAGCATCCGCTCATCAGTGCAACTCCCACCCGCCAATCTGGGGTCTGCGGTATACTGAAACTGTAGCCTGGAATGTTAACCAGTGTCGTCAGGGAGTCGGCAGCGATCGGGGATGCTCTGCATCCTCGCTCCACGACTCATGACGACTGTAAACACTATGAGGATAGCATGATCGGTCAACTAATAACGGCGCTTATCAATCTCTGGTATCTTGTTCAGAATCTCTGGCGGCGACTCTGGCGGCGGCGGGTTGATTATGTGCGACTGGAGCTTCATGGCACACTGCCCGAGTTTGTGGAGCCGCCACCGCTGCTGCAGCGGCTATTTATGGGCGCGCGCCGGCCGGTCGGTTTGATGGGTCTGCGCCGCCGGCTCCAGCGCATTGCCGATGATCCGCACAGCCGGGGGGTGCTGCTAGTTGTGCGCGACTTTGAGCCGGGTTGGGCCACCGCGGAAGGGTTGCGCGATGAACTGCGCGCTTTTCAAGAGCAGGGCAAGCGCGTCTGCGCGTATCTGGTCACGGCCACTACGCGCAGTTACTTCGCCGTCAGCAATGCCGACGATCTGCTGATGCCGCCCCAGGCCTATCTCTACTTGCTGGGTATTCGCATTGAGGCACGTTTTCTGCGCGATGCGCTCTGCAAAGTGGGATTGGACGCCGAAGTTATTGCGGTCTCACCCTACAAAGCGGGTGGGGACCAGTTTGTGCGCTCGGATATCTCACCGGAGCACCGCGAACAACTGGAGCGCCTGCTGCACCAGCGGTTTGAAACGCTTGTCAACACCGTTGCCGCTGACCGTAGCCTGACTCCTGACCAGGTACGTGCGCTGATTGATCAGGCTCCCTTTGTTGCCCGGCAAGCCTGTGAGGTTGGATTGATTGATGCGGTATGTTACGAGGACGAGTTAGCCGCCCATCTGAGCAGGCAAAACGCCTCGCAGTCGGAGGGAACCGAGGAGCAAAATCAGCCGGATGTTATCATTCGCGAGTGGCACGAGGCAACGAAAGCTTTGCGAGTACCCTACCGACGTTACCAGCGGCGTTATGTTGCAGTAGTCAGCATTACGGGGGCCATTACCACCGGGGAGAGCCGCACTATGCCGCTACCGCTGCCGGTGATAGGGGGCCGCATGGCAGGCAGCGATAGCGTGGCGCGTGCGCTGCGCAAAGTAGAACGTAACCCCCGTGTCGCGGGACTGGTCCTGCATATCGACTCACCGGGTGGCGATGCGTTTGCCTCGGATCTGATCTGGCGCGAGGTGCTACGTGTGCGCCGGCAGAAGCCGGTTGTGGTCAGCATGGGTAATGTCGCCGCCAGTGGTGGCTACTATGTTGCTGCCTGTGCCAATGCGATCTTTGCGCATCCCGGTACCCTGACGGGCAGTATCGGCGTCTACTCGCTCCGTCCCGATGCCGGCCCGCTCTTGCGGCGAGCAGGAGTCAATACGGTCGTGTTGAGTCGCGGCGCGCGCACGGGTCTACTAGACGGTACACAACCGCTTACCGACGATGATCGGGCAGTCTTGCGCGAGACCGTTTCCACCAGTTACGCGGCATTCAAGCAGCGGGTGCGTGATGGACGTAGCCTGAGCGAGGAGCAACTGGAACCGGTGGCGGGGGGGCGGGTCTGGATGGGACAGGAAGCCCGGCCAATGGGTCTGATCGATGAACTGGGCGGACTGCCGGCGGCGGTCGCTAGAGCCCGTAATCTGGCCCAACTTCCCACCGATCCCCGCGCACCGCTGTTGCCGGTATCACCCGGTAGCAGTCGTCGGCGGGTACCCCCACAACCTTTCCCGGCGGGTAGCCTGCTCGATCTGCTAACTCTACCCGGCCTGCTTGAGGAAGTAGTCCGTCCACGGATTCTGGCAGCCCTGCCCTGGGTGTTGGAAGAGTAAGAGTGGAGCAAGTAAGCTCGGTTTGTGTAGTGAGCTACAGGAGTTACGCAGTAGACATGCAACCCGAACGTTTAACCAGACCAAAGGTAGCCGTTCCCAGCGGCAGCCTGGTACATCTTTATCTTGTTTCGGAAAGGCCAGCGCGCAGAGCCGGATTTTCCGAAACAAGAACGTCCGGTTCCACCCTGCGGGAGGCGCATCCCACCCGCCGGATGAGCGACTGCGTAATTCCTGTGAGGTAGATAGAGGCGAGGTAAGACGTGACACAAAAAAGCACGGCCCCTACTGTATCAGTAGGGGCCGTGCTGTGCGTCATTGAGAAGAAGAACTAACCACCCAGGCCGGAGTTGATGTCGCTGAAGACTTCGCTGACCTTACCACCGA
>CAKZQX010001021.1 GCA_937141995.1 uncultured Chloroflexaceae bacterium
AATGCCCCGGGCGAATTTGCCCCCGGTGGTGGCTGATGCGACGGCGCCGCCACCCGCGTCGCCCACCACTGCCGCCACCGCCACGGTGACGGCGCTCCCGGCCACCGCCACCCTGGAAGATACCCGCGTGCCGGCGGCCACGCTGCCGGCGGCTTCGCCTACGCCGCTGCCTACCTTGACCGCGACACCGCTGCCCAGCCCGACCGCCCCACCGGAGCCGGTGGTGATTAACGGGCGGGTCTATGATGCCTACATCGCGGCGGCCAACAAGGAGAGCCAGGCCTATCAGTATTCGTGCGAGTTTGATGCGGCCTGGGTAATCTTCCAGACCTATGGCCTGAACGTCAGCGTGGACGAGATGATCCCCGTTGTTGGTGTGGACGACCGGATCGAGCCCTACATCGGGGAGGCGACGGCGGACGGGCAGATTATCTACGGCGGCGATATCACCACGACTTTTTCAGGCGACTATACCAGTAACTTTCTGGCCCGCTCCAGCGGCACGGCGATGCATAAGCTGTTTGAGCAGTATGGCCTGACCGCCTGGCCGGTCAGTGATCGGGCGGGGATCGAGCAGGCGCTTCGGCAGGGTGCGCTAATCTGGATGAAGACCACGGTTGACTTCAAGCCCTGGCGTCCCGCGATCTGGCGCATGCCCAATGGCCGGACGCACCGGACGGTCCTGGGGAATGACCATGCGGTGGTGGCGATGGGCTTTAACGAGCAGAGTGTCGTGATCCGCGATGTGCTTGGCCCGACCAGCAGCAACTGGCAGCGCCCCTACGAGTATGAGGTTGACTGGAACACCTTCATGGCCGCCTGGGGAGCGCAGTCGTTTGATGGCCTGGCGGTTGCGCCGCCGCAATAAGGTCGAGAGAACCAAGAACAGAGAACAGAGAACCATTTTCTCGACAATATTCACCTTTTTTCGCGCCGATACTGAGGTATCATGTAATCAAGCTATTGCAATTCAGGCGTCACACCACACGCTTCCAGCCCGCTGGGAGCGTGTTTTGTTGGGTCGTGCTGCGATGTTTTGTTACCACACGTTACGCGGTAAGGGTCTGGAACGCGAACAACCCGCCATGCGCAAATACTGCGAAACGGCCGGTGCTACCACTGGTAATGGGTATCGTCGCGGGCAGGGTGGAAGGTAAGTTCTGTCACATGACACGAGTTACGCGGTTGAGATCCAAACTGGGTGTTTGTGCCCGATAAAAGCCGGCTTCGCCGCCGGCAGGGCGGAAGATTCCTGTCTTTTTCACAAAACATTTGCACTCTGTGCAAATGTTTTGTGAAAAAGACAAAAGCGTACCATGCTGCCGCCGGCGAATCGGGCCGTTCATCCAGGCACATGCCTGATTTGAATGCCCACCGCGTACGTCGTGTCACATGACACAAGTTACGCGGTTACTCACCCAAAAGAACATTTCGCCTCCGGCAGGGCGGAAGCAAACAGTTCTTGTTCACACAAACATTCACAACGTGAATGTTTGTGTGAACAAGAAAAAAGCGTACCATGCTGCCGCCGGCAAATTGAGCCGTTCATCCAGGTAAACGCCTGGTTTGGAACCGACCGCGTAACGCGTGTCACAGGAAAGGAAGATATGTATGAAAATTGGTGTCGTCGGGACAGGGATGGTTGGCGCAACGGCGGCCTATGCGATAACGATGCGTGGGATTGGGAGCGAACTGGTGCTGGTTGATCTCAACGAGGCGCGGGCGCGGGCGGAGGCGGACGATATCCTGCACGCGGTGCCGTTTGCGCACCCGCTGCGCGTCAGGGCGGGGAACTATGCCGATCTGGCTAACAGTGAAGTGGTGATTATTGCGGCCGGCGTGGCCCAGAAACCGGACGAGACCCGGCTGCAACTTTTGCAGCGCAATGCGAAGATCTTCCAGAGTGTGGTGCCGCAGATCCTGGAGTATGCCCCGCATGCAATCCTGGTCGTGGCAACCAATCCGGTTGACGTAATGACCCATCTGACGGCGCGCTATGCTGCCGAGCACAACGTCCCGCCGGAGCGGGTGCTGGGCTCCGGCACCATGCTGGACAGCGCGCGCTTTCGGGCGTTGCTGGCG
>CAKZQX010001022.1 GCA_937141995.1 uncultured Chloroflexaceae bacterium
GTGCTGCTGTCTGCTGGGCAGTCTCCGCCTGGCCAGCGCGATCCTCGGCAAGGACATCGGGCGGAACCTGCGCAGCCATCTGTGACCGGGCAAACGTAACCAGTTCCGCGATCTTCGCCATCCGCTGCTCCGGCGTAAGCTCGCCCATTCGCAGGGCCATATCAACTTCATTCGTGAAGGCGGCAAGCAAGCGCCAGTAGTGGTTCATCTCCTTACGTGTACGGGTCAGGTCGGTCGTTTGCATAAAACCCCCTCTTTTTTATGCGCCAGTGTTGGTACGGTACGCCAATAACTGATGTGACAACTGTATCATAGGACGAACAGGTGAGCAACCTCATGAACAACGTTTCATTCATCCCCGAACCGGGGAGTGTCTATTTTATCGG
This sequence comes from uncultured Chloroflexaceae bacterium, assembly GCA_937141995.1. GTDB lineage: Bacteria > Chloroflexota > Chloroflexia > Chloroflexales > Chloroflexaceae > CAKZQX01. Next base: position 387 of record CAKZQX010001022.1, read on the forward strand.
GGCGGGGCCGGGTGCGCCCGACCTGATCTCCATCCGGGGGCGGGATATCATTGCCCAGGCGGATCTGATTTTGTATGCGGATAGTCTGGTTGCGCAGAGTGTGGCGGACCTGGGACGCAAGCCGACTGCGCGTATCGTTGGCTCGGCGGACCTGCACCTGGAGCAGATTGTCGCGCTGATGATCGAAACTGCGCAGGCGGGTGGGGTGGTGGCGCGGGTGCATAGCGGCGATCCGGCGCTCTATGGCGCAACCCTTGAGCAGATGGCGCTCCTGGAGGATGCCGGTGTGCCGTATAGTGTTGTGCCCGGCATTACGGCTGCGTTTGCCGCCGCTGCTCGCCTCGGCGTTGAACTCACTGTGCCGGAGTTAGTTCAGACGATCATCCTGACGCGCGCGGCGGGGCGCACCCCTATGCCGGAGGGCGAGGAACTGCGCAGTCTGGCGGCCCATGGTTCATCGGTGGCGATCTACCTGAGCATTACGCGCATCCAGCAGGTAGTCACGGATCTGCTGGCGGGGGGCGCATATACGCCGGAGACGCCGGTTGCCGTCCTGCACAAAGTTACCTGGCCTGACGAGAGCATGGTTATGGGCACGCTGAGTGATATTGTGGCAAAGGTCAGAGCGGCGGGCTACAACCGGCAGGCGCTAATCCTGGTCAGTCCGACGCTGGACCCGGCACTCAAACAGGCAGATCGACGTGTCAGCAAACTCTACGACCATGGGTTCACCCATGGCTTTCGTCGGGCAGCCACATCTGATGTCGGATCGGTTGACCCCGCTGCCACCGCGCCGGGTGCGACCCGACCGGACGCTCCCCAGGTTGCCATTATTACCGTCACGCGGGCAGGGACGCAACTGGCGGCGCGGCTGGCGCAGCAACTCCAGGCCGAGCTGATTGTGCCCGAGCGTTTCGTGGAACAGATTGCCGACGCACCTGTCACCCCGGTACCCTACTCCGGCTCGGTGGTGCAGGTGATTCGCCGGGGCTGGGGGCAGTATCGTCAGTTGTTGCTGGTGATGGCGACCGGCATTGCCGTACGCGCGGTGGCTCCGCGACTGGGGCACAAGGCGCACGACCCGGCGGTCATCTGCATGGACGAAACCGGGAGCGCGGTTATTCCGCTGCTGGGCGGGCATCAGGCAGGCGCAAACGAACTGGCCCGGCGGGTTGCCGCGCTGACCGGCGGGCAGGCTGCCATCACCACCGCCAGCGATGTGCAGCACAAGCCGGCACTCGATCAGTTGGGGCAGGATGCCGGCTGGCGGATTGCGCCTGGTAGTGCCCTGACACACGCCAGCGCATGCCTGGTGAATGGCGAGTTGCTAGGCGTCTATCTTGATCCGGTGTTGAGTGAACTGCGGCCCGATCTGACCTGGCTGGAGCAGGCCGACAACCTGGTGCCGGTGGCCTCCCTGGAAGAGTTGAACACGCCGACCTATGCCGCCGGGTTGATCATCAGCCAGCGCCGTCTCGACAAGCAGCAACATCTGCTGGCGAAAAGCGTGCTCTACCACCCGCCGCAACTGGTGGTCGGGATGGGCTGCCGGCGCGGTGTACCGGCGGCGGAACTGCGTGCAGCGCTGGAGGAGACGCTGGTCACTGCGGGTCTGGCGCTTGCCGGCGTTGCGGCCCTGGCAACGGTCGATCTGAAAGCAGATGAGCCGGGACTGCGCGAACTGGCTGCGGAACTGGATATCCCCCTGCAGAGCATTGCGCGGGAGCGGTTAGCCGCGCTGGATGCCGGGGAGTTCAGCCCCAGCGCCGCGCAGGAAAAGCTGGACCTGCCGGGCGTGGCCGAACCCTGCGCCCAACTGGCATCGGGCGGCAACTTGCTCGTCCCCAAACGCCGCTTTGAGCGTTGCACCGTTGCAATTGCGTTGCGCAGCAGGACGCAGGATGTAGGACAAAAGACGAATGGTGCGCAATCGGATCGTTCTCTCCCTACTGCGCATCTGGCCCTGGTCAGCATTGGGCCGGGTGATCCGGCGCAGATGACGCCGGCGGCGCGGGAGGCGCTGACTTCCGCCGATGTGATTATCGGCTATCAGACCTATGTTGAGCAGGTGCGGCCGTTGCTGGCCCCCCACCAGGAAATTATTTCCCGCGCGATGAAGAGTGAGATGGAGCGTGCGGCGGAGGCGCTCGATCGGGCGGCAGCGGGGCGCCGGGTGGCACTCATCAGCAGCGGCGATATCGGCGTCTACGCGATGGCCGGGCCGGTGTTTGAACTGCTGCATCAGCGTGACTGGCCGGGCAGCGCGCCGGAAGTGCTGGTTTTGCCGGGGGTGAGCGCGTTGCAAGCGGCGGCGGCGCGTCTGGGGGCTGCCATCAACCATGACTTCTGTGCCATCAGCCTGAGCGATCTGCTGACGCCTTGGGAGCTGATCGAGCGGCGGCTCTGGGCGGCGGCCCGGGGCGATTTTGTGGTGGCGCTCTATAATCCGCGCAGCCGGGAGCGCCACTGGCAACTGGGGCAGGCCCAATCAATCCTGCTGAACTATCGCCCACCGACGACGCCGGCAGCGATTGTGCGCAACGTTACCCGCCCCGATGAGACGCTGACCCTGACCACCCTGGCCGAGCTTGACCCGGCCCAGGCGGATATGTTTAGCCTGGTGTTGATCGGCAACAGCCAGAGCTATCGCTTTGGAGAACGGATGGTCACGCCGAGGGGCTATGCGGGGAAGAACCGGGGCCGGGAGCAGGGGAGAACTGAGAACCGCGAAGCGGCGGGTCAACCGTCAGAAGAGCAGACCGCTGGTGCGCAATTCCCGGTTTCCGGTGCAGCCTATCCAATTACGCTAACGCGGATGGCGAGTGTGCCGGTGCTTGTGGTGGGCGGTGGCGCGGTGGGTGAGCGCAAGGTGGCCGGGTTGCTGGCGGTTGGCGCGACGGTACGCCTGATCAGTCCGCAGGTGACAACGCAACTGGCAGCGTGGGCGGAGGCGGGGCGGATTCGCTGGGAAGCGCGGGCGTACCGGGCGGGCGAACTGGCCGAGGCAGATGCGCCGCCGCTACTGGTGTTCGCGGCCACTGACCAGCGCGCGGTCAATGCGCAGGTCGCGCGCGAGGCGCTGGCGCAGGGGCGGCTCTGCAATGTCGCCGATGTCCCGGAGGAGGGGACATTCCACCTGCCGGCGCTGCAGCGGGAGGCGGGCCTGACGATTGCCGTGAGTACGGACGGCACGAGCCCGGCGCGCGCGCGGCAGGTGCGCGATCAACTGGTCGCCTGGCTGCGGCAGCAGGGGGCGGGTCAGGACATGTAATACTGATTTGTTGTTATAGCCACAGAGGGCACAGAGAACACAGAGATGATGAATGGGAACGTGTCGCCCTCGCCCGTTACGCCCGTTCCGGCTCATTGCCGGGTTGATGGCGAACTGGTATAAAACATACAATTTGCATATGTCGCGTGGGTGAACAGGATGCAGCCTCGCCGCATCCTGTTCACATGGGTCGGATTACGTCCGCTGCAATGATTTGTTGAGCCGCGTGTTCTACAAGCTCTACCGTTGCCCCATTCATCAGCGGGCTGAGTGCCATAAGTCCGGGGTTGGATAGCACACAGTCGCGTCAGACGCTTGCGCGGAATATCCGTATACATATGAACTTCTTATCTGTCTCATAGAATCTATTCCATAATAGCACACGGCACACTGGCTTGATAACGGCTACTCCCCGCTCGCCGCACGCTTCCACGTCTGGCGCACCTGCTCACGCAGTGTGTTGATGACGACCAGCGTACCGGTTGCATCCTCGTAGTACCAGTGCTCCCAGCCGTTGCAGGCCGGGAGGTTGCCCAGTTTCGCGCCGATCTTGTGGATCGAGCCGCGCTCGCCGTCATCCGTGCGGAGCGAGCCATCGGCCAGCACCGTCGCCGATTTGTCGCGCTGCCGGTTGAAGAAGAGCGTCTGACCGGGCAGTAACAGGCCATATTCAAGCAGGCGGCCAACGGGCACCCGGGGCGCGGTACGCCGGGTCTCGAACTTCCCGTAGACCTCTTCGTCGAAGCAGGGGGCAGGAATGGCGGCAATGCGCGCCTGCGCCGTCTGAATGTAGGCTTCCTCGCGCTCGATCCCGATGAAGTGCCGCCCCAACTTTTTGGCTACCGCGCCGGTTGTTCCGGTTCCGAAGAACGGATCAAGGATCAGATCGCCCGGATTGGTGCTGGCGAGGATCACCCGGTAGAGCAGCGCTTCCGGCTTCTGCGTCGTGTGCGCCTTTGCGCCGTTGATCTTGAGCCGCTCCTCCCCGGTGCAGAGCGGCAACTCCCAATCGCTGCGCATCTGCTTCTCATCGTTCGCCATTTTTAGGGCATGGTAGTTAAAGGTATATTTCTTCTGTGTGCGTGACTTCTTACACCAGAGCAGCGTCTCGTGGGCATTGGTAAAGCGGACACCGCGAAACTGCGGCATGGGGTTGCGCTTGATCCAGATGACATCGTTGAGCATCCAGTAGCCCAGATCTTGCAGGATGCTCCCGACCCGGTAGATGTTGTGGTAGGAACCAATCACCCAGATCGTTCCGGTATCCTTGAGCACACGGCGGCAGGCGGTCAACCAGGCGCGGGTAAACTGATCGTAGCCGGCGAAGTCGGCAAACTGGTCCCAGGCATCATCAACCGCCGCAACCCGGGACATATCGGGCCGCCGCAGTTCCTGCTGCAACTGCAAGTTGTAGGGCGGATCGGCGAAGATCAGATCGACGCTCTTCTCCGGGAAGGTTGCCAGCACTTGAATGCAGTCTCCGGGGTAGATCCGATTGGGGTGCAGCGGATCGGCAGATAGTTTGCTTGACATAACGTTCACTCGGTGTTCAATTTGGTTTCGTCCCAGTATAGCATCAAAACAAATCACGGCGCACGGCGCATGCTCCTGGATCAGGAGAACCTATTCTGGTTTATCATGGTATCGTTGGCAAAGCAGCAAATCATACGGTAACGAGGTTATAGATGGCTGGTAAAGCATACCTGGTGGGGGGCGGCCCCGGACGGGCCGACCTGATAACGGTGCGCGGGTTGAACCTGCTGCGCCAGGCGGATGTCCTGCTCTATGATCATCTGATTGCGCCCGAACTGCTCAAGGAGGTACCGCCTCACGCCGAGTTGATCTCGGTGGGCAAGGGGCCAAAGCATCATCTGATGGATCAGGGGCAGATCAATGAACTCCTGGTTGCACGGGTGCGAGCGGGCAAACAGGTGGTGCGGCTCAAGGGCGGCGACCCGTTTGTCTTTGGGCATGGTGGGGAGGAGTTGCTGGCGCTGGCGCAGGCCGGTCTGCCGTTCGAGGTAGTGCCGGGGATCTCCTCGGCGCTGGCAGTGCCGGCCTATGCCGGGGTGCCGCTGACCCACCGCGACCTGGCCTCGGCCTTTGCGGTTGTCACCGGCCACGAAGCCCCGGAGCGCCCGGAGAGCAGCGTTGACTGGAACGCGCTGGCGCAGGTGCCCACCCTGGTAATCTTGATGGGACTCAAGCGCAGTGGTAGCATCTGCGCGGCACTGCTGGCGGCGGGACGCGCGCCGGATACGCCCGCGGTTGCCATCAGTTGGGGCACGACGGATCAGCAGCAGGTGGTGCGGAGCAACCTGCATGAACTACCGGCGGCCGTGGCCGACCTGCCCACCCCGGTGGTGCTGGTCATCGGCAAGGTTGCGGGGCTGGCGGAGGCACTCGCCTGGTTTCAGTCGGACGGACTGGCGCCCGGGTTTGTGCCGTTGCTGCGGGAGCAGCCGTCATAGGTTGTATGTGATAATGACAGTCGTTGTAGATCACGCTTCATAAACTTTGAATTTTAATCCAGACATCTTTGATCTGGAGTCCTGGCTTATGAACTTTGAAAATTAATCCAAACATCATCCAACTGGAGTCCCGGCTTCAGCCGGTTCAGGCGTTTCTGGCAGTAGGCCGCAGTCCTGGCAGGCATCCCACCGGCTGAAGCCAGGGTTCCCGGATGGTATATCTGGAGTATTTTCTAAAAGTTCGTCAGCCGGATCAGGCTTTCCGAGCAGTATGCTGCGGTCCCGGTAGGCATTCACCGGCTAAAGCCGGGACTCCAGTGAGTCACACATATGGGCTATTTTTCCAAGCCTTTCCAGTATAACGACAGGGGTGTCGTTTCGGGGGTTTAACATGTAGTTACAACGATGATCTTTTCGG
>CAKZQX010001023.1 GCA_937141995.1 uncultured Chloroflexaceae bacterium
TGCCCAGAATGGTGCGCAGGTAGATCAGGTTCTCCTCCTCCTCGCGGCTACCCGGCGGCGGAAAATCCTCGTAAAAGTCAAAGAGCGTCACAATCACGCGCAGCTCCAGGTCGCCCGCGATCTGCACAAACTCGCGCAGCCGGTTAAGCTGTTCAAGGTTGACCTTGCGCTCACTCGATTGGTGGAACGACAACTCAAATGGGTAGAGCATGCGCACGGCGTTGATGCCCAGTTGATCGCGCGCCAGCCGCAGCTCCCGCTCAACCTGGAGCGCATCCCACTCATGCCACATCTCCTGCCAGGGCTTGCCGCGTGGGTAGTAGTTCACGCCCTTGAACTGCACCGGCTGCCCCAGGCGGGTCAACTGCGTGCCGGAGACTTCGATAAAGCCGCCCGGCGGCAGTGTCCCGTCCGGCTCCGGTTCCGGTGCGGCCGGCTGGTCAACCGGGTTGGTCGGGCCAGTCGGGTTGGTCGAAACCAGCGCCTCGCGCCCCAGCAGTCCCAGCAGCACGCCGGTCCCGCCATGATCCTCAAAGCGGGCGCGCTCAAACCACTGCGCGGTGACGGTGGTGCCGTCAGGGCGAGTGTAGGGCTGCGGCGGACTCAGCGGCATGCCAAAGAGGGCCAGACTCTCGGCAGGACTGATGCCGGGGTCGCCCAGTTCCAGCCCGTAGCGACTCCAGGTAGCGAGGAAGGGCGGGCAGAGGTTTTGCCCGGTTTCGGCGAAGAAGCGGCAGTCGGCGCGTGGCGCGGCGGGTTGCGCCGGAGGAATTTGCTGCTGTGCCAGGACATCCGCGCCCAGTCGCCCCAGCAGCACATCGTAGGGCGGCGCGTTCTGCGGGTGATGCTCCAGGCGGGCGCGCTCAAACCACTGCACCGTTATCGGCCCGGCGTCGGTCTGTTCCAGGATGGCGGGCGTGAGCGGGTAGCCGAAGACGGGCAGGCCACCCTGCTGCTCCCAGAACGTCCGGATGCGCCCATCGATGCAATTGGTAATATCGGGCGCTTCCCCGGCGAAACAGCGTGGCGCCGCCCGCGCCGGCAGCGGCGGCAGGGATGTCAGCAGCAGCAGCAACAAGATCGGCAGCAACCCAGGGAAGCGTCGGTAATAATGGTGAGTCGCGGCGAACATAGGAACCTCCTCAGTGAAGATACCACTGGTTCATTCTCGATGTGTGGGCATGTTGTTGCTGGGTTGCACTGGCCTGCGCCGGTTGGTGGCCGGTGTGCCCTGAGCCGAACCCCATCATTGTCGGCGTCCGGTGTGACCATAAGATCTGGCAGGATTGTCAAAAATTGCACCTGACAAAAATTGCAGCCAAAGCGTGAACCTGTGAAATGTGGCCCATATATGGGGCGAAAAACAGCAGTTTAGGTGTAATTTTTGAATAACACAAACAACAATGATAGAGATAAGAAAAGGCGTTTGCACCATTGCAACGCCTGAACCCGTGAGATAGATGTGAATGCTTCAGCAATGAAAACCCCGGTGCAAAAATTACATCCAAAGCCCGCAAAAATCGCACCCTAAGTTACATAAGTTACTTCCCGCACCATCGCCACCTCATCACACTGATCCTGCTTAAAGCAGGCAGTGCAGTCTTGCCAGATCTTGTGCGGCAGGCGCAGGCGGGGAACTTCGCGGAAGCCCAGGCGGCTGAAAAAGCCGACCTGGCCTGTGAGCACAAAGAGCGTGGGAATACCCAGTTCCTGGGCCTCGGCAAAGAGCGGCTCAACCAGGCGGTGGCCCAACCCCTGCCCCTGGAAGTCGGGATGAATCGTTACACTGATGATCTCGGCCAGATCGTGCCAGGTGATTTTGAGCGCGGCACACCCAATAACCTCACCCTCCGCATCCGCCACCACAAAATCACGGACACGGTTGTAGATCTGATCGAGAGTTTTGGGCAACATATCGCCACGCGCAGCGTAGAAACTGATCAGTTCGTAGAGACGGGGCACATCGCCCACGCGGGCACGGCGCATGGTAACGGCGGTGTCCGGTGTTACCGATAATTGCGGCAGGTTCGCCGGTGGACTGTAGACAGCAGAGACATTCTGCATAATTCTAACCGTCTCCTTTTTGTGCAAAATGCCGGAACGCATGAAGTGCGCATTATACCATGGCTGCGGACCCGGGTTGCGCTGCCCCGGCAACCCGGACATCTCCTGTCAGATTCGGGAAAATGCGCGGGTTGTGTACAGAACTTCCTGCGGTGAATGCGCCGTTCGGATACCGTTCAGGTGCATACCGCATTGGATAAATATTTCCGCAACCTGGGGACTGATACCAGTGAGTACAACTGCGCATCCCAGCAATTGCAAGGATTGTGCCGTCGCAACCAGCGCCCCGGCCACCCCGGCATCTACCGTCACCACTCCGGTGATATCCAGTAAAACGGTTGTCGTTCGCTGCTGCTGTACCATGTGGAGCAGGCGCTTCGTCAGCATCTGTGCGCGCTGGCTGTCAATTGTGCCAACCAGCGGAGCCGGCAGTACGCCCGGTGCGATTGGTACGGTCGATGTGGGTAGAATTGCCTGCGCTGAGGAGGTGAAATCCGGATCAACCAGTACCCTGCCCGTTGCCCAGAGCAGCGGCGGTATACTCAGCAGCAACGCGCCGATTCCGCTCCGCCGCCCAAACAGAAAAACCGCCGGCAGAACAAAGGCCATCAGGTATAGCGGCCCGGTTCCAAATAGACTGGTGATACCCAGCGCGGTAATGCCCATCCCGTAGCAGAGCAGAAGCAGCATGCCCGCGCGCACCGGAAAGCTCATCCGGCGTGCAACGGTTAACAGCAGCCCTACCAGGTAGGCAAAGGTAGTGGATTTAGCGCCCGCGCTCGCGCCACGCCAGCACCTGCTCCTTCACCCGCTCGGGCGCGGTGCCGCCCACGCCGGCTTTGCGCGCCACGCTCTGGGCAAAATCGAACAGGGCATAGGCTGTTTCATCAAGATCGGGCTGGACTGCACGATACTCTTCGAGCGGCAGTTGGTGCAACCCGACCCTCAGTTCCAGCGCGCGCCGCACCAGTCGCCCTACTTTGCCATGCGCCTCGCGGAAGGGTACGCCCCGCCGGACTAGCTCATCAGCCAGATCGGTGGCCAGCATGGCCGCGTCCAGGGCGGCGACCATCCGCTCCGGGTTAGCCTGGAGGGTCGCTACGGCGGCGGCGGCCACGCGCAGTCCCAGATCGAGCGTATCAAAGCTGTCAAAGAAGGGCTCTTTGTCCTCCTGCATATCTTTGTTGTATGCCAGTGGCGTCCCTTTCAGAACGGTCAGCAGCGTAACCAGGTTGCCAATCAGGCGTCCGCTCTTGCCGCGCAGCAGTTCCATACTATCAGGGTTTTTCTTCTGGGGCATCAGACTGGAGCCGGTACTGTACTCGTCCGCAAGTTCGATAAACCCGAACTCGCTGCTGCTGTAGAGCACCAGATCCTCGGCCAGGCGGCTGAGATGTACACCGATCAGGGCGCAGTCGAAGAGAAGTTCAGCCACAAAATCGCGGTCGGAGACGGCATCGAGGGAGTTGGTGGTGATGTCGTCAAAAAAGGGGTAGCGGTCGGGGCTGCTTAACGCGGCTGTCAGGGCCGTCCGGTCAATGCCCAGGCTGTTGCCCGCCAGCGCGCCGGAGCCCAGCGGCAGCACGCGGATGCGCCTGGTAGCATCCTCCAGACGCATCCGGTCGCGCTCAAGCATCTCGACATAAGCCAGACACCAGTGCCCAAAAGTGATCGGCTGGGCGCGCTGCAGATGGGTGTAGCCCGGCATCAGCGTTGCGGCATGCTGTTCCGCCTGATCCAGCAGGGCATGCTGCAGTTGCATCAGGCGCATCTGCAAGGTCTGCGCGGCATGCAGGCAGAAGAGGCGCATATCGGTGGCAACCTGATCATTGCGCGAGCGCCCGGTGTGCAGTTTGCCGGCCAGGGAGCCCACCAGTTCGCCCAGCCGCCGCTCCACCGCCGTGTGAATATCTTCGTCCCCCGGCTGGGGCACAAAGCGCTCCTCGGCAAACTCCAGTTGCACCTGGTTCAGCCCCTGCACTAACCGGTCGCGTTCCTCACCAGTGATCAGCCCGGCGTCCGCCAGCGCCCCGGCCCAGGCAATACTGCCGGTAATATCGGCCGCGGCGAGGCGCTGGTCAAAGCGGAACGAGTCATTGAACTGCCGCATATCTTCAGCAGTTGGCGCGGCAAAGCGCCCCCCCCAGAGTTGATGGCTCATACCGTTAAGCCTTTAATACTACAACCGTAATTCCAACTTTTTGCCACAGAGATCACCGAGAACACGGAGCGATGCACCATAGAATCTGCACTACAGTCATGGTATTAAGGGTTAGGGGTTAAGGGTTAAGGGTTAACGGTTAACCCTTAACCCCTAACCCCTAACCTTTAACCCCTAATCATGTCCGGTACTCAGCATTTATTCTGACATACTCATACGAGAAATCACATGTCCAGACTGTCGCGCTGCCCGGTCCCAGCCCCAGATCTAACTCGATCAAAATCTCAGGCACATCGAGCAACTGGTGGGCTTGCTCCTCGTCAAAATCCAGCGGCAGGCCATGCTCAAACACCTTCAGGCCGTTGAAGTGCAACACCACCCGGTCGGGATCAAGCTCGGCCCCGCTGTAGCCCAGCGCACAGACCACCCGGCCCCAGTTGGCATCAGCGCCAAACAGCGC
>CAKZQX010001024.1 GCA_937141995.1 uncultured Chloroflexaceae bacterium
CCGGCTGAAGCCGGGACTCCCGGATGGCATATCCGGCGTTCCCGGCAGTCTGCCCAGTCCCGGCAGGCATCCCACCGGCTGAAGCCGGGACTCCCGGATGGCATATCCGGCGTTCCCGGCAGTCTGCCCTGTCCCGGAAGGCATCCCACCGGCTGAAGCCGGGACTCCCGGTCATTCATCTCCGGACTATTTTCTCAAACTTCATCAGCGCGTCCCTACCGGGAGCATTCTCCGCGAACAAGTTACCTATCCCCTGTCCCCTGTCCCCTGTCCCCTGTAACCTAACTACGAATAATCCCCAGCACCTCATCGCGGCGCTGCTCCATCTCCTCGCGTGATTTCGCCTCCAGGTTCAGGCGCAGCAGCGGCTCGGTGTTGGAGGGGCGCACATTGAAGTGCCAGGTCGGGTAGGAGATTGAGATACCATCCATGCCATGCTGGTCAGCATCCTTGTAACGCGCGGCCAGTTCGTCCATCCTGGCCTGCTGGTCGGACACCTCCGAGTTGATCTCGCCGGTGATAAAATATTTCGCCTCCAGTTCGTGCAGCAGATCGGACATCTTCACGTTGCGCTTCGAGAGCATCTCCAGCAGGTAGAGCGAGGGAACCAGGCCCGAGTCGGCAAAGAAGAAGTCGCGGAAGTAGTAGTGCCCGGATACCTCCCCCGCGAAGACCGCGTCTTCCTTCGACATGCGCTGCTTGATGAAGGCATGGCCCACCCGCTCCATCAGCGGCGTACCACCATTCTCCTGCACCAGATCGGGCACGGCCCAGGATGCACGCACATCGTAGAGGATCTTGGAGCCGGGATACTTCTCCAACAGGTAGTTGCCCAGGATCGCCGTCAGGAAGTCGCCGGAGACAAACTGGCCCCGGTCGTCAATCGTGAAGAAGCGGTCGCCGTCGCCATCGAAGGCAAAGCCGATGTCGGCCTTTTCATCCACCACACGCTGCTGCAGTTCGGCGCGATTCTCGGCCTTGAGCGGGTCCAGCCCATGGTTGGGCAGTGTACCGTCGGGATCGAGGTAGAGGCCGATCAACTCGACCGGCAGATGCTGGTAAACCTCTTGCAGAATCGGGCCAACCATGCCGTTGCAGGTATCGACAACCACCTTGAGCGGCTTGATCGCACTCACATCAATCAGCGAGAGCACCTTCTCGATAAACTTATCTTTGAAGGCATAGGGCCGGATCTCGCCCTTGCGGGTGGGTTTGGGGAAGTCCTCACTCTGCACCAGTTCGCGCAGATCCTGAATACCCGCGTCTCCGCTCAGCAGTTGCGGCATCTTGCGGACCATCTTGAAGCCGCTGTAGTCCTTCGGGTTGTGGGATGCCGTGACCATCATGCCGGGGAGGCCCAGTTCGGCACAGGCAAAATAGTACTGGTCGGTGCTGACCATACCAATATCAACCACATCGGCTCCCTGATCGGTGATCCCGCGCTTGACCGACTCGGCCACGGCCGGGCTGGATATGCGCATATCGCGCCCGATAATCACCTGGGTTGCACCGACAAAGGTGACAAAGGCCCGGCCAATCAGATATGCCACATCGTCATTCAAATCGGTTGGGTAAATGCCACGAATGTCGTACGCTTTGAAAATCGACGGATTCACTTGCATGGGACGCCCTCCTTTTGACTCGTCATACCCATCACCGGGAACAGCATACCCGCTGCACCGCTGTGTGCAATATGTTTCCATAACTATGCGACCACGCACGCCGGGCTTGCACGTCTGAGCCGGCGTGGGCATCGGCCCTTACCGTCCGGGCGAAAGTCCTGGCGTGAACATATGGTTGCCTGGTTATAGTAACATATTCTGCGCACGCGCCAGATCATAGGCCGCGTCGAGTTGGACGAAGCGGCGGCAGGCCTGTTCCAGATGATGCTTCCGGGCGGCTCCTGTGCTGTGGCGGCCCAGGGCATAGTGGGCCAGTCCTTCTTCATAGGGCATTGCCAGTTGCTCTGCTGCGGTCAGGCTGCGGTACCAGCGTTGCTGCGCCTGCGCGGGCCGGCCGGCCAGCCAGTGATACCACCCCTGACAGAGCCATGCGCGGGGACGACCAATCGGGAAGATCCAGGCATAGCGCTGGAATGCCCGACAGAGCTGCGATGCATGCCGCGCAAACCGACTGCGCGCGTGTGGTGGCCGGCCGCGACTGGCCTCCCAGAGGGACAGGTAGACCTCGGCGGCACCGGCCAGACCGTCAAAGGCGGCAAAGGAGAGGCTAAACCGGTTCGCCGTGCGCTGCATGGCGGCCGCGGCGGCCTGTTCGGCCAGTTCTGGTTCACCCTGCCGCAGGCGGGCCGCAGCCAGTACCCCATAGATCAATGCTTCGGTGACGCGATCGGTGTTGGTTGCCAGCAATGCCTGCCCGGTTTCCAGCAGGGTGACGGCTTCTTCAACCTGACCCAGGCGCAGCCCATTCATCGCCGTACCATTAACACCCCAGGCGTGATGTTCTTTATTCCAACTGACATGCTTCGATGTGGATTGCATGGCAAATAGATGTACACCCTGGGTAAATTGACCCTGGAAATAGGCCAGAAATCCCAGCATGGTCATCGTGTCGCCCCATCCGCGCCAGTCGCCCAGTTGTTCATGCAACACAACCGCCTGCTCCAGCACCGCCTGGGCCTGTGACCAGTGCCCCATACCAACCGCATGCATGCCCTTGACCAGCAGCACATGCGCCCGCGAGGGCAGGTCATCGGTACGCTCGGCGATGTTTAGCGCCTGGCGACTGTAGGAGTCGGACAGGGGCGGAATAACCGAGGTGATCAGGCTCAGGTTGGCGTAGGCGCGCGCTAACTCCGGCGAGCGGTGGCTGCTCTCTGCCAGGTTGAGCGTACGCAGCGCGGTGTAGATGCCCGGCAGCGACTCGTTCGAGAAATAGAAGTTTTGCGTTAGATGTCGGTAGGCCTGCGCCGCCTCAGCCACCAGCAGATATTCTCCGGGAGCGCGCCCCACCCGGCGCCCCGGCGGCCAGACCCGGTTCAAGACCTGGCGCAGCATCTGCTCCATCAGGCTGCTGGTCAGGTGCCGCGCTTTCGTGGGCATGGGCCACCCCAGCAGCGCTACGGAGCGGCGCAGATGTTCACCACTCTCGGTCAGTTGTCCCAGCCCGAAGTAGGCTTCACCCAATGACCGTTCCCAGCGGGCCCGCTGGATAGCGGCCGACCGCATATCGGCGGGCGATCTCGGATGCCGGGTATCCAGTTCCAGCGCGGTGCTGAAGAAGGTAACCGCTTCCTGGTAGAGTCCGCCACGCAGCGCCTGCTCGCCGGCCATTGCCAGGTAGTCCAGCGCGCGGCCGGTATCCTCGGCTCGGGTCCAGTGGTGGGCCAGCAGGGGGTAGAATGCAGTCAGGTCGTCGGCATAGGTCTGCTCATACCACGCGGCGACGGCGCGGTGGAGTTCGCGGCGCTGTGCAAACAGCATCAGGTTGTAGACTGCATCCTGGATGATCGTGTGCTTGAACGTGTAGGTCGGCTCCGGTTCGCGGCTCTGGAGGGGCGTCAGGTCCAGTTGATGCAGGCGGGCTAGATGTTCCTCCAGTGCATTCCGATCCCCGGCAATCGGGTAGACATCGCGCAGAATCCGCAGGCCAAAGGTGCGCCCGATCACGCCGGCAACTTTCAGGGTCAACTGCTGCTGTGGGGTCAGGCGGTCGATCCGGCTGGTAATGACACCCTGCACTGTGTCCGGCAGATTGACCGCGCGCAGTTCTTCGACCGTGGTTGCCAGGTGACAGCCGCCGTCGGCCACCCGGATCAGCCCGGTATCGCGCAGGGCGTAGGCCAGTTCTTCGCTAAAGAAGGGGTTGCCCTGGGTCTTCTCCCGGATCAGCGTAGTAACCGGTTCGGGTAGTGTGGTGACATTCAGGCGCTGACAGACCAGCATCATGGTTTCGTGTGCCGATAATCCTTCCAGATGCAGTTGCTGGGTACCGGCGCTTTCGCGCAACTGCCGGTAGCCGGACGGCATGGCTTCGGGAAAGGGGCGGGCCACAATAACCAGCAGCAGCGGATAGACATGCCGGCTAACGGTGAGGGCCAGCGCCCAGGAGGCCGAGTCCATCCAGTGGGCATCTTCCAGGATCAGTAGCCGTGGTGACGGATCGGTGACGGCCTGGAGCAGTTCCAGCAAGAGCGTGCGGGTGTTATCGGCCCGCACCTGACCGCTCATGCGCGCCGTGACCTCATTTTCGGGGAAGTCCAGCGGTAGTAGCGCATTGAGCAGGGCGACTCGCGCCGGCAGATCGGGGGCGTGGAAACGCACCGATTCGAACTCGTCCCACTCGACCTCGACCATG
>CAKZQX010001025.1 GCA_937141995.1 uncultured Chloroflexaceae bacterium
CTACGATACCTGGAAAAACCTGCTGACCCGCTATCCTGGACGCACGGCGTTTATCCTGAGCAAATGGATAACCCTGGCCATTACCATTGGCATTGGTGTCACCCTCCTGGCTCTCTGGTCACAAATACTCAACTGGTTACTTGGCGCTAATCGCACGCAGACGACAACTCTGGGAGCCGTTGTGCTTGAATTGCTGGTGTATATGCTTGTTTTGCTGGGCAGTGGAACCGTGGCGCTGCTGGGTGCCGTCGGCTTCCGCTCCACCTTTGCCGGGATTATCACCGGCATTACCTGGCTGGTGCTGGATGGCATTGCCGGAGCAGTCACCTTTGTACCTGATGCAGTCAAGCGTTACCTCTTCAGCCCGACCGGGAATAGCCTGCTGGCCCATATCCAGGGAGCGGCCATAGATAATAATGTTGCCTGGCACCTGCTGGTTATGAGTATCTACCTGATCATCCCTATCATCCTCGCCGCCTACATCTTTCATCAGCGGGATGTAACCGGTTAGAACCACCCCCGGAGTATCGCCCCGTGCCGATGCTGATCGCGTTATAATACAGCAACGATACCGGCCTGATGCGTGAAAAGAAGCAAGATTAACTATGCGTCAAACATTGCGCCGGCGTTTTGGCACAATCCGCTGGAAACTCACCGCCTCCTACGCCGCTGTAACCGTCCTGGTGATGCTGATTATGGAGGCAATCCTGGTGGTTGCGCTGGGACTATACATTACGCGGGTTTTCTTTGTGCCCGAAGAAATTGCCAAGGCCAGCCGGGATGTGGGCAAACTCTTACAGATCGAGTTTGCGGCCCCTGATCGCAGTGCAGCGGAACTGGACCGCCAACTGCATGAACTGGTGGAGGTGGACGCTGACGACGACCGGCTCTTTCAGATCGATATTGATTTTCCGGACGAGGCTCCTGAACAACCCACGACGGGAGAGCGGGCCGACATCCCGGCGGCCTGGCAGGTGCCGGTCATTACCCTGCTCACCAGCGAGGGGCAGGTGTTGACCTCGACCCTGCATAGCTATACGCCCGGCATACCGCTGGTCAGCCTGGAGCCGCCGGTTGCCGAAACACTGATCACCCGCGCTGCCGAGGGCATCACTGCCACCGAACAGCTCTCCGCGTGGGCCGCGCCGGGCAATCAACTGCTTGGGGTTGCGCCGGTTTTTAACCGCCAGGGTGAGGTTGTCGGCATTGTGTATGCCCGGCTGCAACGCCCACCAGTTAACGACCTGGTTGAAGATGTTCCAACGATCCTGCTGGTCAGTGCGGTTCCGTTCTTGCTGATCAGCGGGCTGATTGGCCTGGTCTTCGGGCTTTTTGCCGGACGCGACTTTAGCCGCCGGCTCAAGCGGCTCTCAGAGGCCAGCGCAGCCCTGGCAAGCGGCGATCTTTCGCAACGGGTCGAAGATGACTCGGTCGATGAAATCGGGCAACTTTCCAGCCAGTTTAACGCCATGGCTGCACAACTGGCCGAGAATCTGCGCGCGCTCCGCCTGCTGGCCGACAAGAATGCGCAACTGGCGGAGCAAGCGGCCCAACTGGCAACGATTGAGGAGCGCAACCGACTGGCCCGCGAACTGCATGACAGCGTCAGTCAAGATCTGTTCAGCCTGACCATGCTCTCCGCTGCCGCGCGCCGCCTGATTGAGCGCAAACCGGCGGTTGTTGCCGGCCAGCTTTCTGAGATCCAGGAGACTTCGCAGCGTGCCCTCCAGGAGACGCGCAGCCTGATCTTTGCGCTACGCCCCGCCCTGCTTGATGGTCGGGGGCTGGGTCCGGCACTGCACGATCTAATATCCGCCGTCCGCGAACGGCAGGGGCTGGATGTAACCATGCAGATCAGCGAAGAGCGCCATCTGCCGCTTGAGCATGAGCAGGCGCTGTTCCGTATAGTCCAGGAGGCGCTGGCAAATATTGTCCGGCATAGTGGGGTCCGTACGGCAGTCGTCACCCTCGGCTACGAAGATACGCAGGTGACCCTGACCGTGCGCGACCAGGGGCATGGGTTCGACACCAGCGCGCCCCGCAGTGCTCGCTCAATCGGGTTGACCACGATGGCCGAGCGCACAGCAGCCCTGGGGGGTTCCTTTGCTATCGAAAGCATCCCTGAACAGGGAACATGTGTTACCGTGACCCTGCCGGCACCATTCCCCGCGCATAAGAAGGAGAATTCCAATGAGTTCTGAGATAGTCCGGGTTCTACTGGTTGATGATCATGCCGTCGTACGGCGGGGGCTGAGTGCCTTCCTGATGACCTACGAGGAGATTGATGTCGTTGGGGAAGCCGCCGGTGGTACCGAAGGGATCGAGATGGTGAAGCAGTTTCTCCCGGATGTGGTGCTGATGGATCTGGTCATGCCCGAGATGGACGGCATCGAGGCGACGCGGCGCATCCGGCAGATCAGCCCCAGCACGCAGGTCATTGTGCTGACCAGTTATAGCGAGGATGAGCGCATCTTCCCGGCAATCAAAGCGGGCGCGCTCTCCTATCTGCTCAAAGATGTCGGCCCCGATGAACTGGTACGAGCGATCAAAGCGGCCCGCCGGGGCGAAGCTACGCTGCACCCGGCCGTCGCCGGGCGGCTCATGCATGAATTGACCGCTGCCCGCACCTCACCCCTCGACGAGTTGACCGACCGCGAGCGTGAAGTGCTGACCTGTATTGCGCGCGGGATGAGCAATGCCGAAATTGCCAACTATCTCACCATCGGTGAACGCACCGTGAAGACCCACGTCAGCAATATCCTGTCGAAGCTACATCTGCAAGATCGGACTCAGGCGGCGCTACTTGCGCTGCGCGAGCGGTTGGTCTCGCTGGACACGCCACCGGAGCGGTGACGCCAGACTCTAAACATGACACGACTTACGCGGTCCCTTACCAGGAAGTGGATATCGCCTCCGGCAGGGCGGAAAAACCCATCCTTTGTTCACAAAAAATTTTCACAATGTGAAAATTTTTTGTGAACAAAGATAAGAAAGGTACTGACTCTAACAGATCTTCTATATTTGCCGGTTGTCACAACCAGAACACATGGTGTACAATAGAGGCGGAGACAAAGCGTACCAAAAATAAAAGCGTTACGAGGAGGTTGAGAAAATTATGCCGACCTACGTCTATGCGTGCGATACCTGCGGAAAACAGTTCGAGCAGTTCCAGAGCTTCAAAGAGGCACCACTCCAGACTTGCCCGTGTGAGCAGTGTAGTGGCGCTGTGCGGCGGGTCTTTCAGCCGGTAGGTATCGTGTTTAAGGGATCAGGCTGGTATATCACTGATAGTCGTACATCGACTGATACGAGTACGAGCAGCAAGACGAGTGATAAGGGCGATAAGAGTGAGACATCAAGCGAGACCACTACGTCAAGCGAAACGACATCGTCATCGTCTGATTCCTGACACATGGGGTGTGTATCGGCGCGCTGCCCGTGATGGTTGGGCGGCGTTCTTTCAACGAATGGTAACAGCCTCCCTGCGGTTTTATCGCGGTGTGGCCTGTACGGTATGTTGTATCTGTACGTCGGGGTACTGTCGTTGACGGTACCCCGATTCAGGTGCCCATGAACATAGCTGTTACAGGCCCACACAGCATAAGCTCATCAGGGAGGTTTTTGTATGTCTATCTCCTCAGCACTGAAAACGGTGCGTGACGATATCCGTGCCGCGCTGATTAATGACCCGGCGGCACAAAACCTGGCCGAGGTGTTGCTCTACCCCGGTCTGCACGCCATTATCAGTCATCGCCTGACCCATGCGCTCTGGCAGCGGGGTATCCCCTTTTTGCCCCGACTGATTTCACAGATGACCCGCTTCCTGACCGGCATTGAAATTCATCCTGGGGCGCGTATCGGCTGTGGCTTCTTTATCGACCATGGAATGGGCGTCGTTGTTGGCGAGACAACCGAGATTGGTGACTGGGTGACGCTCTACCAGGGGGTAACGCTGGGTGGCACCGGCAAACAGCGCGGAAAGCGTCACCCGACGCTCGAAGATCATGCGGTGATTGGTGTCGGCGCGAGTGTGCTGGGCGCGATTACCATTGGTCAGGGCGCGCGGGTGGGCGGCGGGGCCGTGGTGGTCAAGGATGTTCCGCCGCATGCAACGGCGGTTGGCGTACCCGCCCGTATTGTCGCCACCCGCGACCCGTACACCGGCGCAACCCGCCGGGTGGAACGCCTGCCCGACCCGGAAGGTGAAATGCTGCGCAACCTGCATGACAAAGTGTTGGAACTGGAAGGTCGGCTCGGTGAACTGGAAGAGACGACCAATCACCATACCATAGAGCACCACCTGACCCTCTCCGCCAGCCTGTGGGCCATCCTGGATGAGCAGCGCAACAGCGAAGAGGAGTACCGGCTGGGCGAGGGGATTTAAGAACATACGATACACTGGATGGGGAAACACTGCTGCCGGGGTTGCATATCCCGGTTGCGGCAATTTTTGCGTAAATCTGCTGCTGGTTTGAGGATTACATGTCTGTTAAAATCTACAACACACTGACGCGCCGCGTCGATCCGCTGGAAACAATTGAACCCGAGGTTGTCCGCATGTATGTCTGCGGAGTTACGGTCTATGATGATGCCCATATCGGCCACGCGATGTCGGCGATTGCCTTTGACAATGTGCGCCGTTACCTGGAGTGGCGGGGCTACCGGGTGATGCATGTGGTCAACTTTACCGATGTAGACGATAAAATTATCGCGCGGGCCAATACGCTGGGACGTGACCCGCAGGAGTTGGCCGAGAGCTATATTGACGCTTTTATGGAGCAACTGACGGCCCTGAATGTCCTTCCGGCGACGGTCTATCCACGCGCCACCCAGACGATGCCGGAGATTATCGGCTTCATCCAGGGATTGATTGACCAGGGCCATGCCTACCCCGCCGCGGGCGATGTCTACTTCCGCGTCGGCAGCGACCCGGACTATGGCAAGCTATCCGGTCGCAGCCTGGAAGATATGCTGAGCGGCACCCGCTTCGAGGTTGATCCGCGCAAAGAGTCACCGGCGGATTTTGCCCTCTGGAAGGCGGCCAAGCCGGGCGAACCGGCCTGGCCCAGCCCCTGGGGTGCAGGGCGGCCCGGCTGGCATATTGAGTGTAGCGCTATGAATCTCAAACATCTGGGGGAACAGATCGATATTCATGGTGGCGGCACCGATCTGATCTTTCCCCATCACGAGAACGAAATTGCCCAGAGCGAGAGCCTGACCCACAAATCGTTTGCGCGCTTCTGGATGCACAACGGCATGCTGCAACTGCTCAACCCGGAGACGCGCCAGATCGAGAAGATGTCCAAATCGCTGGGCAACGTGGTTTCAATTGACGACTTCCTGGACCAGTATGATGCGGATGTCTTCCGACTGATTGTGCTCAACAGCCACTACCGCAGTCCACTGACCTACAACGCGGATATTGCCGCCGAGAATGCGCGCAAACTAGAGCGCCTGCGCGGTGCGCTGTTGCCTGCCACCGGCACGCTTACCACAGGGGAAGCGGTGGCGGAACTGGCAACGGCGGGCGCAGAAGCCCATGGAAAGTTTACCGCTACCATGGATGATGATCTCAACACGGCAGGCGCCCTGGCGGCGCTGTTTGACCTGGTACGCGCAATCAACTCGGCCCGCGATGCCGGAATCAGCGGCGAGCCGTTTGATACGGCGCAGGCCGCGCTGCGTGAACTGGCGGGCGTGCTGGGGTTGCGCCTGGAGGCGCAGTCGGAAGCGGCCCACGATGCGGCGCCCTTTATCGAACTGCTGATCGAGACGCGGGCCGCACTGCGCAAGGCAAAGCAGTTTGACCTGGCCGACAACATCCGCAACCGCCTGACCGATCTGGGGGTTACGCTGGAAGATAGCCCACAGGGTACGCGCTGGAAATTTAACCGATAGCTACCTTCACACCATGCAGAAAGAGGACAGCAGCGATGTCACTGGTTACGCTTGAGGGCAAGAAAGGTCTGATTGTCGGGATCGCCAACGAACATAGCATCGCGTATGGATGCGCCAAAATATTTCACTCAATGGGTGCGGAACTGGCAATTACCTACCTTGGCCCACGCGGCGAATCCTACGTTCGCCCTCTGGCAGAAGCCCTGGATAGCCCGATCATTGTACCCTGCGATGTCCGCGAGCCGGGGCAACTGGAGGCGGTATTTACGCGGATTACCCAGGAGTGGGGCCAGATCGACTTCTTGCTGCACTCGATTGCGTTTGCCCCCCGCGAAGATCTGCACGGGCGCGTGGTCGATTGTTCACAGGAAGGTTTTGCCCTGGCGATGGATGTCTCGGTCCACTCCTTTATTCGGATGACGCGGTTGGCCGAGCCGCTAATGTCTAACGGCGGCGCGCTACTGACTGTAACATTTTATGGATCGGAAAAGGTGGTCGAGCACTACAATCTGATGGGGCCGGTCAAAGCCGCGCTGGAGAGTGTGGTGCGCTCGATGGCCGCCGAACTTGGCCCGAAGCATATTCGCATCAATGCCGTATCGCCCGGCCCGATCAAAACTCGTGCCGCCTCCGGAATTGATCGCTTTGACGAGTTGATGGATCAGACAACTGAGCGCACCCCGCAGCGCCAGCTTGTCAGCATTGAGGATGTCGGGAGCATGGCCGCGTTTCTCGTGAGCGATGCCGCCGCGGCTATTACAGGCGGTATTCACTATGTTGACGGCGGCTACCATATCGTTGGCTGATCGGACGACCGCGTGACGCATGTAAATAACCCGCGTTACGCGGTCGTCTATTCAAACGTGCCGTTTGATCAGATGAAAGGTCGGATCACCTGGATAAACGGTCCGATTCGCCTCCGGCAAGCGGAACAAACCAGATCTTTTCGCAAGAACGTACCACGCTGCCACAGGCAAATCTAGTTTATGGGTCTGGCACCGGGCCAGACCAGGCCGCATCACGCAAGACATGCATTTATAAAACGACAACAGAAAACCCGTAAAAACGATCGTAAATCCCGGAAACCTGGGTATTTTCTGTTCTTAGTTCTTAGTTCTTTGTTCTTAGAGCCTGTCTGAAAAGGGTTGGTCATGGGGCGACGGCCCCGGAGCGGGAGTCCC
>CAKZQX010001026.1 GCA_937141995.1 uncultured Chloroflexaceae bacterium
TTCAGTAGTTCGCTCTGCATGCGCTCACGGGTCATCTCATCAAGCGCGCCAAAGGGTTCATCCATCAGCAGGATAGAGGGGTTGAAGGCCAGCGCCCGGGCAATCGAAACCCGCTGCTGCATCCCGCCGGAGAGTTGCCAGGGATAGGCCTCGCCAAAATCGCCTAATCCTACCAGTTGCAGCATCGCCCGCGCGCGCTCCTGCCGGTCATGACCGGCAAAGCCCATCACCTCCAGCGGCAGTTCCACATTCTTGCGCACTGTGCGCCACTCATAGAGTACCGGCGACTGAAAGACAATACCATAGTCGCGGTCAAGGCGGGATTGGCGCGGCGACTTGCCCTTGACCCGGATCGCGCCGGAACTGGGCTGCTCCAGATCCCCGATCAGGCGCATCAGGGTACTTTTGCCACAGCCGCTGGGTCCGATCAGCGCGATAAACTCGCCCGGGGCAATCTCCAGCGAAACATCCCGCAGCGCGGTAACTGTGTTGCTGCCCGCGTAGATCTTGCTGACCCGATCAACCGAAATAACTGCTGCAGTCATGCACTACTCCTCTCGACGCAGGCCGGCCGGAATGATCAGGCGCTCGGCCAGGATCACCAGGCCATAAAAACAGAGGCCAACCAACCCGGCTACCAGCACTGCCGCAAACAGCGCCGGGGGACGCGAGTTGTAATACTGCGCCGCGTTGATGATAACCACACCGATGCCGTGGGTTGAACCGGCGGGCAACTCGGCCACAATCGCCCCGATCACGCTGGCCGTTGCCGCAATTTTGAGGGAGGCAAACAGGTAGGGCAGCGCGGCCGGCAGGCGCAGCTTGAAGAAGACCTGACGCGTATTGGCGGCGTAGGAACGCAGCAGATCAACCTCGGTCGGCGCAGTCGCGCGCAACCCGCGCAGCATGCCAATCGTCACCGGAAAGAAGGTCAGATAGGCTGCCACCACTGCCTTGGCGATCCAGACCGGCGCGCCCATACTGCTCAGGCCCACCACTACCATCGGCGCAATTGCCAGGATCGGTACCGTCTGCGAGCCAATCACATAGGGCATCAACCCACGTTCCAGCAGGCGCACATTGGCAAAGAGTAGCGCCAATGCAAAACCGAGCAGGCCACCAAAGACAAACCCGCCGAACGCCACACCAAAGGTAGCCCAGGCATTGTTCAGCATCTGCACAATCAGCAGAGGACCGGCACCACCCTGGGTGCGCACGGCAAACACGGCAATAATATCGCCTACGTGGGGTAACTTTTGATCGGAGATATCAAAGAGCCGCTTACTCCCTTCCCAGAGCGTAAACAAGACAGCTATCACGGTCAGGAGGGGTATGGCCCGCCGCGCGTAGTTGATCAACGTGGCCCAATTGGGGAACGGGACACGCACTCGCCGGCGTATGGAGCGGCGTTCAGCCGAAATCGCAACCTCTTCGCGCATCGCATCCTCGACTAGATGGTGAATCGCAGACAGGCATGGCGGTCAGGCGGTAGAGGACTACCGTCAATAGACGCCACTGTCTTACGCATTTCTGTCGTCGGCGGAAAGCAGATGCAACCGGCACTGGTCGCACTCCACGTCTGGAGGTTCTTTGTATTTGTGGAAACAAAGTTAATGCGTTATAGGATAACGTGAATCGCGCCGGTTGTCAATGCCGATCGCGGCGTGGTGTGACCAATCCGGCGATGAAGCGGTTCCGTGCAGGTGCGACCTGCACCGCCGTGGCGCAGAAGATCCCCGGCTAAACCTATGACTCTAACTCCTCCTGCAACTGCCGGATATGACGTTCGGCCTCGCCGCGCCAGTAGGGATCGCCCCCCAGTTCAACATAGCGCTGCAGGTCGGCCAGGGCCGCGTCCGGCGCACTGTTGAAGCGGTGGAACAATCCTCGCTGGAGGTAGGGCGCGGGCCACTCGGGCCGCAGTTCCATTGCCCGGCTCAGGTCGGCAACGGCGGCGGGATATTCGCTCAACTCGCGCCCGCGGATCAGGCCGCTCTGGTAGTAGGCCGGGGCAAAGTCCGGCCATAATCGGGCAGCGCGGGCAAACGAGGCGACACCATGCCGGTAGAAGCTACGCTCTGCCGTGCGATTTCCCTGGTAGCAGAGACTCTGCCCCCAGATGTACCACCAGCGTGCCAGCAAGCGTCGCCACCAGGTCGGTTCAGGTGAATTGTTCATGTCTGTAGTCCGTAGTCCGTAGTCCGTAGTCCGTAGTCCGTAGTCCGTAGTCCGTAGTC
>CAKZQX010001027.1 GCA_937141995.1 uncultured Chloroflexaceae bacterium
GTGATGCAGTACGGACATCCATGCCGCCGGGCGACCAGTCGCATCGCCGCATCGGAATAGCCTGCCAGCCCCGCCTGATAAAACGGCATGGTCTGCGTCCACGCGAGGTTGCCGGGCGCAGCGTGGTCACGCTGAAGGGGCCGGGCGAGGTAGCCGCGGGCGTGCATCGCCGAGCCGAGTGGGAGTTTCCCGCAGATACGCCTAACCCGGCCGCCTGGCCGGACGCCGCCGCGCGTGAGCAGGTCTGCAACATCATTGGCGACGCCCCGCTGGTGCAACTGCTGACGATTGAGACCCGCCGCCGGCATATCTATGCCGAACGTGACGGCACACACATCGCCGAGATCAGTCTGGACGAGGGCACGATCAGTGCCGGCGCAAAGACGCAGCCCTTCCGCGAACTTGAAATTGAACTGCTGCCCGACGGCACCCCCGATGATCTCGATGCCTTAACCGCCGCACTGCGCGAACATATCACGCTCATCCCCGAAGAACGCTCCAAACTGGAACAGGGTCTGGCACTGCTTGAGCAAACGGGTTCGTAGCCTGTAACCTTGTAATCTATAGACTTATGCAACAGGCAACACACGCTATCTGACACACTGCACGAGGTGACAAAAAGCATGACCGTAGAAACACTGTCTGTAGAAGCATTGTTGGAACAGCACGCCGTTGACCGGGAGCATGCGCGGCATGTCGCGGACCTGGCACTGCTGCTGTTTGATGAACTGACCGAGGTTCACAACCTCCCGCCGGAGACGCGCCCCCTGCTGGAGATGGGCGCGCTGCTGCATAATGTTGGCCTGACCAGCGATCCCGCGCAGCACCACACGGTTGGGCGCGATATTGTGCTCAATGCTGATCTGAAGGAACTGCGCCCGGATGAACGCAACCTGGTGGCCTGCCTGGTGGCATTTCATCGCAAAAAGGTCCACCCGAATGCGGAACCGGCCTACCTCAGCCTGAAGAAAAAAGAGCAAGCGGTGGCCCTGCGTCTCGCGGCCCTGCTACGGGTTGCCGACGGGCTGGACTATTCGCAGAGCCAGACCACCCAGATTCACGTCTGTGAAATCGACCGAGATCAGGTGCTGCTACGCCTGACCGGGCGTGACTCGGCTGAGGATGGCGCACGCGCCGGCAAACAGGCTGACCTCTGGCGGCGAGTGTTTGACCCCAAGTTGGTGGTGGAGCAGATCCCGATCGCCGGGGAAGTGGGCATGGGCGAGACGCTATCGGTGGAGGATACCGACCAGCAACTGGCCGATCAGGTTGCCGAGCCCCAGCCCACCACGCCGGGCAATGCCACAACGCCGCTGGCGGAGGTGGGGCAGCGCATCCTGCGCCGCAATTTTCGCAAACTGCTCTCCCAGGAACACAATGTGCGCGCTGATAACGATATCGAAGCGGTGCATCAGTTGCGCGTCGCTACCCGCCGGTTGCGGGCGGTGCTGGCAAGTCTGGACCCGGTTGCGCCAACCAAACAGGTACGCACCTACCGCAAAGAGTTGCGGCGGCTGGCCCGCACGTCGAGTGCGGTGCGCGACTGCGATGTCTTCCTGGCGGAGGTAGATCAGTATGCCGCAGGCTTGCCGGAAGAGCAGCGACCGGGGTTGGAACCGTTGACGACAGCTCTCCAGCAGGACCGTGCTAAAGCGCGGGAGCTGCTGCTCAAGCAGCTTGCTTCCCGGCGTTATGCCGACTTCAAACGCACATTTGCCAGGTTTACCAGCGCGGAGCGAGAGGACTGGAACAACACCCTGCGTGTGCGCGATCTGGCGGGCAGCACTATCTGGCACAGCTACGAGGGGTTGCGTGCGCATGAACTGACCATAGACCCGCAGAGGGGTAGCAACAGCCCGGCTGAGGCGCTGCATCAGGCCCGCATCGCCGGCAAACGGCTGCGTTACGTCCTGGAGATGTTCGCCGAAACGCTCGGCCCCGACGCCGACCAGGTGATCGATCCGCTGAAGGAGTTGCAAGATCACCTGGGAGCCTTACAGGATGTTGCGGTCGCTGCGGCCTACATTCACGCCCTCGCGGTGCCCGCCGACGCCCGCCCGATTTTGGAGGCATACATCACCCACCGTGAACGGGAGCGCGATCAACTGCTGGCCGACCTGCCGCGCATCTGGGGGGAAGTTACCGGCGAGGGCTACCGGCGCATGCTGCTGGAGTTGCTTGTCCGGTTGTA
>CAKZQX010001028.1 GCA_937141995.1 uncultured Chloroflexaceae bacterium
ACTCCGGGTGGTCATAGGCGGCCCAGCCTTCCGGGTTTGCCAGGGCATCGTGCAGTTCATCCCAGAGTTCCTCCGGGCCATTCGGCCAGAGCGCACTGGCCCGCTCTTCCCAGGCCACCAGCACCAGCGGGGTCAGCACCAGCGCCTGGGGCTCTTCCAGGAAGATGTCGCTGTTGTTGCGTGTCTCCCACTCATCACGCAGCAACTCGATCTGGATCGAACTGGCGGGACTGGCAACGACGGGGGTTAGATCGCGGTCGATAATCTCCGTTACCATCTCGCGGGAGCCGATTCCCTCCAGTTCAATCTGGATTGGACGACCGCGCAGCATCGGGTTGGTTGCGGCAAAGCGCTGCACAGCCTCTTCCAGCCAGGCTTCTTTCTCGGTGCCATAGGCCATGCTTACTACCACTGGCTCGCGGGCCGGGCCAAGCGGCAGCGGGAAGGGGGCTCCACCCAACGGCCCGATGAACGGCGTCAGCACTGTCACTACCAGAGCCAGCACCAGATAGCCAATGCAGAGAAGTTGCGCAAGTCGCAGCATAGATTACTCTCGTTACAACAAGATCCGGCCGGCCCGGCGGGGACGGTAGCGGGAACAGCGGCACTGCCGGTATGCTCCCTCCGACCACCAACCGGGCATACAACCGGAATCGGCGTTAGAAGAAGGTTCCGATATCGCGGTAGACCTGCTGAATCTGGTCCGGACCGCTCTGGTAACTTCTGGCCCCCGACGACTCGGCGATGGCCTCCATCAGATTAACATCCACGTCGGAGCCGGTGCCATAGGCGATGGTAAAGACTTTGATGCTGTAGCCCTCCTGATCCTGGGCCAGCATCTCGGTCAGCGCCTGAGCGGTGCCGTCACTCTCAGTATCCGCGCCGTCACTCAACACGACGATGGCGCGAATGCGTTCGCCGCGTGGCAAATCTTGCATCTCCTCGTAGACTTCACTCACCGTGTCGATCAGGCGGGTACCCCCACCCGGGAACAGACCACCCACCCGCGTAATCACTTGATCGCGCTTTTCCCCCAGCGGACTGAGCGGCGTTAGCTCGGTGGTTGTCTCGTTAAAGGTGACAATTCCCAGTTCATCCTCATCCGCAAGCTGGCCGATGAAGTTGTTGAGCGCCTGCTTGGCACTCTCCAGGCGGCCCTCCTCCTCCATACTGCCGGAGGTATCCAGAATCACCTGCACTTCGACGCGCTTCTTGGTCTCGCCCCAGATATCGCGTACCGTCTCAATCACCTCGGCCTCCGGGACTTCCAACAATGTCTGCGGCTCATTCGGATCAACGCCATTTTCGGGAATAATCGGCGCGCTCACCGGAATGCTGGTATCCGCCGGGCGGAAGCCAAAGGCCAGCGCTTGCTCCTGCTGCGACTGGGCCAGCAGGTAGTCCCGATACTGAGCGGCGGCCTCCTGCAACTCGTCGTCTACCCAGGGCGCATCGAGGATAGCAAAGGGATGATCGCTCCAGAAGGTACCTTCTTTCGGGTAGATCGCCACCACGGGCAGGGGCCGGTTGGGATAGAGCGACTCATCATAGGACTCGACCACCAGGTTCTCATAGAGCACGGCGGCGGAGAGGTAGCCCGGTCCCCGGTTGAACATCTGCCGCCCGAAAAATCCGGTGCTCTCGCCATAGTGAATCACCCCCGACTCAACCGCCGCCAGGAAGTCACGGACTTCTTCCTGCTGCACTTCGGCAGCGGTCAGGTCACGCGTCTTGCCGGTGGCAGCATAGGTCGTTGCCAGGATGCTGGTGATTCCGCTGTTGCTGTAGTCCGGGTGCGTATGCCCAAACTTGAACGCCCCCCACTCCGGATGCCCATAGTCGGCCCAGGTTTCGCCGCTGCGGGTCAGTTCGGCGATATCGCTCCAGCCCAGCGGCGTATCCGGCCAACCCAGCGCCTCGGCCATGGGCTGCCACATCGCAATGACCACCGGACTGAGTACAACCGGCGGCGGCGTGTCCTCGATCAGGTCATCACCGGCGTTGGCGCTGGACCAGCGCTGGCGGGCAATCGGCAGCAGAATACTGCTGGCGGGGCCGCAGATGGCGGGCTGATCCTGCCCGGCGATGATCAGATCCAGCGACTCGGCGGAGCCCATCGGCACTGCCTCAACATAGATCGGCTTGCCGCCCGTGGATTGATTCTGCTGGTCGTTAAACGCCGGAGTTACGGCCTCGATCCAGGCCTGCTTCTCGCTGCCATAGAGCATCCGCACCACCAGCGCATCACCCGGCGGGCCACCCGCGGGACTGTCGCCACCCCCACATGCGGCCAGCAATCCAACGATGAACGTAAGCAAAACACCCAGGCACATGCGTTGCATAATGTATTTCTCCATATTAATTCCCAAACCCTTGCCGCCGCCAGAGTTCGATCAGATTGGTCAGGGCGTCCGCCGTCGGCACTTCAACGACCGGGGGCAGACTGGTCTGCACACCATAGTCGGCGTAGCGCGTAAATGGGCTGTTCGCACCACCAAACCCCACATCCGGGTTGGCCGGGCGGAAGCCATACTGCAAGGACAACTCCTGAATTTCAGTGGAGAGCAGAAAATCGCGGAAGCGCGCGGCCGCTTCCTGCTGTTCCGGCGTAACCCACTCGGCCGTAAGAATACCATACGGATGTTCACTGATAATTGTTGACGGAGGATAGTAGACGCGGATTGGTCCCCAGCGACTCTGGGTAGCCTCAACATTCTGGACCGCCAGGTTTTCATAGACGGCAACCATATCATACTTACTCGGTCCAAACTGCACCATATTGGTCATAAAGGTACCGGTGCTCTCCCCAAAATCCAGCACCGACCGTTCGACCTCCTCAAACCATTGCTGGAAATCGGGATCAAGAATATCCTCGGTCGTCAGGCCGGTCGATTTCTCGTGATAGCCATACGCCAGCAAGACCAGCGTCTGAATACCACTGTTGGAAAGCTCTGGCGAGGTGTGCCCAAACTTGACAAAGCCCCAGTTCGAGTCACCGCCGAGCGCACTCCAACCCTGCTGATCGGAGAGGGCATCGTGCAGATCATCCCAGAAGTTATTGGGACCGTCCGGCCAGAGCACATCGGCCCGGTCTTCCCAGGCGACAATCACCAGGGGAGTCAACACCAGGGGTTCCGGCTCCTCCAGGAAGATCTCACTGTTGTTACGCGTCTGCCACTCATGGCGCAGCAGTTCTACCTGGAGCATACTGGCAGGACTGGCAACCACGGGCTGCAGGTCGCCCTCAACAATCTCGTTAACCATTTCCCGCGACCCGATGCCCTCCAGTTCAATCTGGATCGGGCGACCACGCAGGGTGGGATTGGTTGCGGCGAAACGTTCGGCAGCATCTTGCAGCCACTCTTCTTTTTCGGTGCCATAGGCAATACTAACGACAACGGGACTGGCGGCAGGACCAATCGGCAGCGGGAAGGGCGCTGTTCCCAGCGGACCGATCAGCGGGGTGAGGACGATGACCACCAGGGCCAGAAGTAAATAACCACCGCACAGGAATTGCGACAATCGGAGCATAGCGATCCTCCTTTGAACGGCGCTTCGAACTGCATGGCGCAGCAGGCTCTATTGTAGCCGAATCCCGGCACCAGTGCGTTAATCGATAGTTAAGAATGAGCTTATAGACTACCTGCCCGCCTTCCATACGTTGTTACGCGCTGCTACCGCCAGAAGTTTCATTTACACGCGTTACGCGGTGGACGTTTGGACCACGAACAACACGAAATGACCGAAACCCGCGAAACGGCCAATGCCGGCATGCAGCAGACGATCCCGGCTTTTGACGGGGGGATAGCGCCTCCGGCAGGGCGGAAGATTCCATGCTTGTTCACAAACATGTTGCACTTTGTGCAACATGTTTGTGAACAAGAAAAAAAGTGTACCATGCTGCCGCAGGCGAATCGGGCTTTCATCGGATGAAACGCCCCGCCTGGACACGCACCGCGTAACGCGTGTCATTTAGCCGGGACAGATAGCTGTTCCTGTTTTATAATTATCAACTGCCGCCAATTCCAGCAGTTCTAGCGGCAACTCTACTGTAAATGTCAGGAGGAACCCTATGCCAACCCGCAACTCTGTCTTCCCTGTATTCCTGCTCACCATGCTGATGGTGTTCTGTGCCGCCTGTGGCGTTGTACCCACAAATAATGCGCCGGCTGCCAATGCCGTCACCGTCACCATAGCCTACAGCCCGGAAAAAGAGGGCTGGCTGACCGAGCGCATCAGCCAGTTTCATGATACCAACTTCACCATCAATGGTCAGCCGATCTTTGTGGAGGGGATCAATCGCTCCAGCGGCAAGGCGCGTTCCGAAATCCGGGATGGCATGCTCGATGTGACGATCTGGTCACCGTCGGCATCAACCTGGCTGGAGGTATTGAAACAGGAGACCGGAAATCCCAATGTAGCGGTTTCCCAGGAGCCGCTGGTGCTGACGCCGGTGGTCATCTCAATGTGGCGACCAATGGCCGAGGCCATGGGTTGGCCCGATCAGCCGATTGGCTGGAGCGATATGCTGGAGTTGATCAACGACCCGGAAGGCTGGGGGCGCTTTGAGCACCCGGAGTGGGGCCGCTTCTCCTGGGGCCATACCGACCCGGAGATCAGCACCACGGCACTCTCAACGCTGCTGGCCGAGTTCTATGCCGCGAGCGACAAACAGCGCGGCCTGACGATTGAAGATGTTGAGAGCGAAACCAGCCGGCAGTTCATCCGTGATCTGGGGCAGGGTATCAAGCACTACGGCTATAACACCCTGGTCTTTAGCGAAAACATGCGCAAGTTCGGCATCAGCTACATCTCTGCTTTCCCGATGGAGGAGATTACGCTGATCGAGTTTAATCAGAATAGTCCACCGACACCGCTGGTGGCAATCTATCCCAAAGAGGGTACCTTCTGGCACGACAACCCGTTTATCATCATGTCCAGCGCAAGTGAGGCCGAACAGCAGGCCGCGCAGGTCTTTTACGACTTCCTGCTGAATGCGGAGAGTCAGGAACTGGCGATGAGCTATGGCTTCCGTCCGGCCAACATCAATGTTCCGCTGGATGATCCAATCAGTCTGCAGTATGGGGTGCAGCCCGATGGCGTGCAGAATGTGCTGGAAGTTCCCCGTGCCGAAGTGATTGTTGCGGCGAAGAATGCCTGGGCGCAGAACCGCAAACGGGCCGATATCATCCTGGTTGTCGATGTGTCCGGCTCGATGGAGGGCGAGAAACTGGAACTGGTCAAGGCCGGGCTGGAGAGTTTTCTGCTGCGCATTCTGCCGGAGGATCGGGTAGGCCTGGTACAATTCTATGACGAAGCAGAAGAGGTGGTCACGCCCGCGCCGTTAAGCGAGAACCGGATCGCGTTGCAGACCGCTATTCAGGATATGCGCGCTGAGGGCAAAACCGCCGTTTTCGAGGCGCTCAAAGTTGCCCAGCAATCACTGGACGCGCTGCCCCAGAGCGAAGAGGACCGCATTCGCGCCATTGTGCTACTCAGTGATGGGCAGGATAACTCCAGCATGATAACGCTGAACCAATTGGCACAAACCTTTGAGGAGAGCGGGATCAGCATCTTCCCGGTGGCCTATGGTGAGGATGCAGACACAGCGATGCTGGAGCAGATTGCTGACTTCTCGCGTACCATCGTTGTATCGGGCGACGCCGGCAACATTGCGCAGATCTTTGAGGACTTGAGCCGGTATTTCTAGATCCGGTCGGCAGCAGCGCAGCGGCAAACGTGTGCTATCCTATGCGCATACCGTGGTCCTGATCACGGTATGTGCTAGATAGTGTAGCTATCATGAACAGCGATCCACCGTAATGCGTTTGTGCTTTGTTCTCTACTTGTTCTCAGTTACAGGAGTTACGCGGTGGACGTGCAAACCGGACATTTCATCCGATGAAAGGCAGTTTCACCTGGATGAACGGCGCGATTCGCCTCCGGCAGGGCGGAAGATCCGAGCTTTTTGATAAAAATTTTGCAC
>CAKZQX010001029.1 GCA_937141995.1 uncultured Chloroflexaceae bacterium
ACTCCCGCTCCGGGGCCGTCGCCCCATGACCAACCCGTTTCAGACAGTCTCTCAGAAAAGGAGTAACATGCACAGCTTCCCATCCTTCGCATCCAAACGGTCATTGATCTGCTCGACAAACCAGTAGTGGTTCGCGCCACAATCATAACCGGCAGTCAAAACCAGCGCTACATACTCACAAATTTGATCATCCTGCATTATCGCACCCACTCCGTCTCGCATCCTTCCCTCACATCCCGCGTCCCTCCTCTTGCATCCGTCCCCCGTCCTTCGTCTTTGGTCTTGCAAGTCAGATCCAATAACAGTGGCTAATACACCTCCGCCTGCGCCTGCGCCAGACCTGCCACGCAGACCCGGTTCCGCCCGGCGGCTTTGGCGCGGTAGAGCGCCTGATCGGCGGCAGTCAGCAGCGCGTCATGAGTTGATCCATGATCGGGAAAGACCGCCACACCGATTGAGACGGTGACAGCGGGCAGGAGGGAGTTGCCATAGTCAATGTTCAAGGCGCTAATCGCCTGCCGCAGCATATCAGCCCGAATGATGGCATCCTCTTCCGTGATTTCGGGTAGCACCAGCAGCAGTTCCTCGCCGCCGAAACGACAGGCCGTATCTCCGCTGCGTAACCCCGTACGCAGCAGGGATGCCACGGCCCGCAGCACCGCATCCCCGGCATCATGTCCGTACGTGTCATTAATATACTTGAAGTAATCAATATCAAGCAGGAAGATCGCCATGGGACGTTGATAACGCCGGGCATGACTCAACGTCTGGATTAGAGTTTCGTTTAGAAAGCGCCGGTTAAACAGGCCGGTCAGCGGATCGCGGATGGCCTGCTCGCGCAGGTTTTCGCGCAGATGCAGGTTTGCCAGCGCCAGCGCCAGCAGATCGGCGGTGCGCATAACCAGCGGCAACAGGTGGCTCTGCAGCGTCTCAGCATCATCGACACCTGCCCGCACCTGAAGCAGACCAAACTGTTCGCCACCCGTTTGCAGTTGCACACATATCCACGACTGCGTTCCGGAGTATATGCCGGTCCGACAGCGACTCGCCAGATCGCAGGCATCCGCCAGTATATAGTGTTCGCCCTGCAATATCGGACAAGCTCCTTCCGGCGGTAACACCTGGATGGGCATATCCTCGCCCCACTGCCCAACCACAGCCAGGGAGACAACATCGGGAAGCCGGCGATAGAATGCTCCCGACCGACCGACAAAGAGTTCTCGCAGCAGGGGCACACTCCCGGCATACACTTCGTCCAGGGTCTGACAGCGCTGGAGCATATTACTCAGGCGATTCAGCGCTTCCTGCTCGGTCACATCACGTTCCAGACGGACATTGACGCGCCGTACCTCTAGTTCGGCCTGCTGCAACTCATGCACATGTTGCTCCAGATTGGCGATCACCTGGCGCAGACGCGCGGTCATGCGATTGAACGCATCGGCCACTGCGCCCACCTCATCATCACGTTCGACATGCGCGCGCAGATTGAGATCGCCTGCCGCAATCCGGGTTGCCGTGGCTGCCAGGCCGGCCAGCGGCGTGGCAATCCCCCGCGCAATAAAGAGGCCAAACAGCAGCGCAATCAGGGTTGCTACCACCACCACAATGATGTTAGCATGCAGAAGAGCATAGGTTGATTGGATGGCTTCCTTCTGTTCCTGTTCCGCCACCAGCACCATCTGGAGCGAGGGCAACCAGTGATAAACACCAATAACCTTGAGCCCCCGATAACTGATATACGAACCGGAGCGGTCGGTCTGGGTACTAAATACGGTTTCTAGTGCCGGAGTCTGCAGGCGCAGGATTTTCTTATCGCGGTCTTCAAAGCGCGAATCGGTCAGCAGCAAGGCATTCTGTCCGACCAGATAAGTTTCGCCGGTTTCGCCCAACCCGGCCCGCTGGAGCATAATCTCGTTTAACCGCTCCGGACTGGAGCGCCCGACCAGTACCCCGCGCACGGTGTCCTCCAGATCGATCACCGGGCGCGAAATTACTACCGGACTACTCAACCCCTGCGCTGTGTCGGATGAGAGTGACTGCGTGTAGGGCTCCCGCAGACCGCGCCGGAAATAGTCCTGCAGGTGAACCTGACCCTCGTTGGCCGGGTCGGTTGAGAGCACCACCCGGCCCTGCCGGTCCAGCAGCAGTATCTCTTCAAACAGGTCGGTTGCCATAAGCACCTGCTCAAATTGAATGCGCAGGTTAGCCGCAGCCTCTTTGTACGCGGCTGATTCCGGGTCACTGCTAAGAAGCGGCTCGATCAGGCGGGGCACCTGATGTGGATAGAGGACGGACGTCAGGTAAATCTGAAGACTCTCCAGCCATGCTTCAATCTGCTCCTCTTTGAGCGTTGCCACTGATTGCAACTGGTTTGTCACCTGGTGTTTTCCGTGGCGAACGCCCAACGACGTTGTCGTAATGATAATAATCACGGCGGGGAACACGACCAGCGCAACAAACGCAGCCAGCAAGCGGATGCGGATGGTACCAATGCGCAATCGCTGGAACCAGTGTGAGCGGCGGGTGGCTTCATCCGGCCTGGGCGTAAATGTCTGCATAGTGCCAATCTGCCTCTCCCTGACCTTACTGAGTAGCAGGCTCCAGATGATGAATGATGATATGCACACTCTGCCACCACGAAGGCGGATGTACATAGGCATTATTAGCCGTCGGCCAGTTTTGCCAGTACGTCGTATCAAACGAAATAAGTTGCTTATTCTGCACCAGCGGAATAACGGGCAGTTCATCCAGCCAGATTTCTGTGGCTGCGACAAACATGTCATCAATGCGCGGATCACCCAGCGGCAGTGAAGCCATGTGATCGACTAGATCGCTGTATGCTTGATTCGTCCAGCGTACCTGATTGTTATAGTTTGTCACAGATGTCCCTATCGGTTGCACCCAGCGCATATGGTAGCGGTCCAGTGAGGCCCAGGGCTCATTGATCGAGCCGCAGGTGTCCCAATCGATCAGCGCGTCAAACCGACCCAGGGTTTTATGCTCAATCCACTGATCCTCTTCCAGGGCGACCATTGCCGCATTAATGCCGATAGCTTGCACCTGCGCAGCAATCAGTTCGCCCGTACGACGCATTTCGGGCGAGTCCGCATGGGCATAGATCGTCAACGCCAGTTGCCGGTCGTCCTGCCAATAGTAGCCATCATCACCCAATACCCAACCCTGCGCCTCGATCATCTGCCGGGCTATATCGGGGTCGCGCCTGGTCAAGGGGTAGGTATCATACAGCCCGGCCTGCTCAAGCAGTTGCACATAGTATTCAAGTGGCGGATAGGCCGGGAAGAAGTGGCGCGAGGTAATGGTTGTCCCATAGTAGGCCTCCCGCACAATCGCTTCGCGGTCAATAGCATAGTTAACGGCCCAGCGTATGGTTTTATCATCCCAGGGCGACACCATCGTGTTAAAGGACAGCGTGCGCGAACAGGGGTCCATCCAGGCAAAGGGTATACCGTCGAGCCAGGTTATCAGATTAGGCTTGACCTTCTGTACTTCCTGAAAGGTATCCATACCAATATTGCCGATGCTATCGAGATGCTCGGTGGCCACCCGTGCATCGTCACCGATCGTCATCGAAGTCCAGATCAGGCGTTCCGGGACGGGCAATGGTTTAAAGCCGGCCTGTGCGCCCCACCAGTCAGCATCCCGCTCATAGATAAAGGTACCGTCGTAAAACCTATGCAGCGTGTACGGCCCGGTGAAGACCGGCCATCCCTTGTCGGGATCATAATTGGTAAAGGTATAGGGATCTTTATCATGCCAGATATGCTTCGGCAGAATATCAAAACTCCCCCAGACTTTCACCGAGAAGAAATCCAGTTGAAAGCGCGGGTTCGCGTCAGTCAGATGAAACCGTACCGTCAACTCATCAACTTGCTCGACACGCTCCACCCAGTTGGTCAACCCGGCGAAGAAATCCAGTTCCAGATCAGGATGGTCGAGCAGCAGGTTCACGGTAAAGCGGACATCATCGGCGGTAAAAGCCACACCATCACTCCAGGTGATACCCTCGCGCAACGTGAGTGTCCAGACATCCTGGTTCTCATTGGCCGTCATACGCTCACCCAGCCAGGGCTCGATCACACCGCTCTCATAGTTGAGAATAAACAGCGGCTCAATCATTGCCTGGTGGAAGCCTTTATCACGGCGTGCATCACGCGCAAACGGGTTCCACTGTTCCGGGTGCTCTACACGGCCCGAGGGAATGTCAAAGATTACTGTGCGGCGACGTTCGGCCTCATCGGTAATAAGCTCCTCCGGTAACTGCGGCGGTTGGCTGGCAGTCGACTCCACTACATCCTGGCCGCCGAGTGACTGACAGGCTCCCATCACGACCAGCAACAGCAGCGTAAGCATCAAACGGGGTATCCGATAACCTGAGACAGCCATGATCGGTCACTCCTCTCCAGGAATAGTGCAACAATGTTTATCGTGAAGTATACCACGTTGATATACGGCACTGCTGCCCGATCACGTTGGCCGCCGCACCTGGCCGGGAGTGCCGTATGCCGGGTGCCGACGTGAGTCGGATCAACCGTTTGACACCCCTGCACTGCTCTGCTATAATCAATCGGCCAAGGGTGGTCACGCCACTCTTTTTTGGTGTTTATAGCGCAGAGCGTTCAGACCGGGGCGCTGTCCGCGAACAATCCGGGGCAGGCGCACCAGTTGAGCATACAGGGCAAGGAGCATTGGCGTGTACGCAATAGTTCGAGATCGCGGGATGCAATACCGCGTGGAACCAGATCAGACCGTGCGGGTTGATCTGCTTGAGGCCGAGCCGGGCAGCGCGATCGAACTGAACGAAGTGCTGCTGGTCGGCGACGGCGACAAGGTAAAGGTCGGCACACCACTGGTTGCCGGGGCCACCGTGCGCGCGGAAGTGGTGGGCGATATCAAGGGTGAAAAGATTATCGTGTTTAAGTATCGCAACAAAAAGCGCTATCGCCGCCGCACCGGTCATCGGCAAAAATATACGCATATCAAGATCCGCGAAATTGTTGTGGAATAGGGGAATAAGCTATGGCACATAAAAAAGGTGTAGGAAGTACCCGCAACGGGCGCGATAGTAACCCGAAAATGCGTGGGGTCAAGCGCTTCGGTGGCGAGCATGTCCTCCCCGGCAACATTATTGTCCGCCAGTGTGGTACCAAGATTAAGCCGGGTGATAATGTCGGCATGGGCCGCGACTATACGATCTTTGCGATGGTTGAGGGGAAGGTCTATTTTCAGCCCTACTCCCGCACCCAGAAGAAGGTCAGCGTCATCCCCCTGGAGCAGACCGAAACAGCCACGGCTGCCGATTAAGCATTCCCCACGCGCCAACGGGATGTACGCCGGTATGAATGATCAGCAAGACCAGGACGACGCATGCGTCGTCCGTTTCATGTCTTGTACACAGGATAATCCCGCTGCCGGGGGATGCCATTTGAGAATAGGAGCATCAAAGGTGAAACCGGATATTCATCCAAAATATATTGATACCGATATTGTTTGTGCCACCTGTGGCACCGTCTGGAAGACGCGCGCCACCAAAGAGGGCATGCGCGTCGATATCTGCTCAAACTGCCACCCCTTCTACACCGGCGAGCAGCGCATTGTCGATACCGCCGGTCAGGTTGATCGCTTTATGCGTCGCCTGGCAACCTCGCAGCAGCGGCAGGCCGAAGCCGAGAAGCGCCGCGAAAGCAAGGAGCAGAAGCCTCAGAAGAAGAGTCTGCTCAAGGAGATTTACGGCGAGGAAGAGAGTGAAGCAGGCGAAGAGCAGGGTTAAGCTCAATCTGTTTCTCTTTTAAGTAACACAACTTACGCGGTGAGCATGCAAACTGGGTGTTTCACCCGATACAAGCCCGATTCGCCTGCGGCAGCATGGTACATAATCGATCTTTTGCACAAAAAATTTGCACAAGTGCAAATGTTTGTTAGCGCGCAAAAGTCCTGGGTTCGGATGCCACCAACGAAAGGACGTGCCC